>SKTA01000198.1 GCA_007122745.1 Bacteroidales bacterium | reverse complement strand
TCTCGCCGCCATCATCAACAAAACAAATATTGAAGGAATTTTACAACTGGACCTGCTCAAAACCGATTTTTATAAACAGGAAGCATTTCCAACTTACCTGTATTTTAACCCTTTCGATAACGAAAAAACCGTCCAGTTAAACCTTCCCGGGGGCACACACAAGATCTACGATGTAATTTCCAAACAAGTGATCTCGGAAAACCTGAACGGCACAGCCACCTTTGCCATCGATCCGAAAGGGGTGGTGATGCCGGTGATCATCCCCCAAACTGCAGTTATCAGTATTCAGGGAAATACAACATTTGCCGATGACATCATCATCGACTTCAACAACGGACAGGATACCGGTGCCTTACCGCCACGGATCAAATCACTGGCCGCGGCAGATACCATTGTCGTGACAGAAGGCAACACAACCATCTTCTGTACAGCAACAGACCCGGACGGATCCGCCATGACCTATCAATGGTTTTTCGGGGATGATGATTTTTTTGATGGTGATCAGGTCACATTCAACGCCCCCGCAGAAACCGGTTTTTATACCGTCGCCTGTAAGGTTACCAACAATCACAGTTTGTCAGACTCAACGGCAATAGTGATCGAAGTGGTTGAAAAAATCCCATACCCGCCTGTCATACACAGCATCACAGCTTCCCCAAGAAAGATCAAACCGCAGGATCAGTCTGACATCATTGCAGATGCCTCCGACTATTATGATGAACCCCTCGAATATTTCTGGCACACATCGGGTGGAGAGATCTCCGGAGACAATGCAGCTGTTGTTTATACGGCACCTCAGGCAGAGGGAGATTATTATATTACACTCAAGATCCAGAATCCCGATGAGTTGAAGGTATCCGACAGCATCAGGGTGATGGTGCGGGATTACGACAGCACACCGCCGGGAAGCCGTGTGGCATTTTATCCACTGAGGGGCAACGTTAATGATTACAGCGGCAACGACCTGCATGCAGCCGCGGGAGGCGGTCTCGTTTATACAGAAGATATGAACGGCAATGCACAATATGCAGCAGACTTCAACGGTCATTCCGCCTTCGTGCTGATGCCCGAATCGGAGCTGCTTGACTTCTCCGAACAGCTTGGCATCAGCACATTTCTCAATATGAGCAACCAAACCCCTCACGAACAACACCCTTTATCGCACGGAAGCTGGCAGCACCGATTCAAGATCTCGATCGGAGACAACCGCATCAGGTTTACCCTGAATACGGATGACGGTATAAAGGATCTTGACTCCGAAACCATAATAGAGACCGGCAGGTGGTATCATGTGGCTGCAGTGTATGATGGAAATGACATGGAGCTATGGCTGGATGGCGCGCTGGACGCATTTGCTCCGCATAACGGTAGTATCGGTCATTCACCCTATCCCCTGGTGCTGGGACAAAACATTCCCGGCAACAACAACTACAATTTTGACGGCGCCATGGCCATGCTGATGATCTTTGATTATGCACCCACTCCTGCAATGATCACAGATAGCCTGAGCTTAAATGCTCCGGAACCGGACAATGAACAGAAACATGAGGTTTTCCTTTTTCCAAATCCTGTCATCAATCAACATCTTAACGCGAAAATTTATATTGAAGGCGTTGACAACATTGTTGCCTACATATATAACTTGCAGGGACAAGTGCAACTCATGGAACAGTTCAACAATCTTTCGGGAATGCAGACGATTCGTTTTCAACTGCCCGACCATCTGCCTGACGGAGCCTATCTGTTAAGACTTGGCACAGAAAAAAAAACGTATAGCGGCCTCTTTATGGTGCAACGCAGATGATTTCCATGAATAAATCAAGATTTTGAGAACAGGATATACATTGTTGACAAAATAGTGCACATCTTTTTGGCTAACAGACAGTAGTTTTACAAGAAAATAAGTTTCAGAAACAGATTGATCATGGATTTGGCAAAAAGATTTAATGAGAACCCGTTATTGCGGCCAAAGGATATCAGGCCAAGTATTGACGAAATGCATGTGGAATGTCTGCTAAATCCCGGTGTTTTTCGTTATCAAAACAAGACCTGGCTTCTTTGCCGGGTTGCAGAACGGACAAAGCAGGATGAAAAGACCATCAAGGTGCCTGTCTTTAATGACAAGGCTGAAGTTGAAATCCTTACTTTCTCCAAAGGCGACCCTTTACTTGACGATTCAGACCCGCGCGTAATCGGCTATGACGGAAAGAACTATCTGACAACCCTTTCACATTTACGTTTGGTAAGCAGCGAAGATGGGAAAACATTCCGGGAAGATCCTTCATATCCTCCCATCAACGGAGAAGGGGCACTTGAAGCTTTTGGCATTGAAGACTGCCGCGTCACAGAAATGGAGGATGGTTTTCACCTGACCTATACCAAAGTTTCAGAAGTTGCAGTGGGTGTGGGATATATCTTCACACGCGACTGGAAGACATTTGAGCGCCGGGGCATGATCTTTCCCCCACATAATAAGGATTGTGCAATCTTTGACCGCAAAATCGGAGATAAGTATTATGCTTTACACCGCCCAAGCAGTCCGGAACTGGGTGGCAACTACATATGGATCGCAGAATCGCCCGATTTATTGCACTGGGGAAATCATCAATGCGTTGCAGTTACCAGGCCGGATATGTGGGACAGTGCCAGGGTGGGAGCTGGTGCGGCACCAATTGAAACCGACGAAGGATGGCTTGAAATCTACCATGGCGCAAATAAGGAAAATCGTTACTGCCTCGGAGCACTCCTTCTGGAAAAGAAAAACCCTGCCAAAGTATTAGCCCGAAGTGTGAACCCGATTATGGAACCCATTATGGGTTATGAACAAACCGGCTTTTTTGGCAATGTAATTTTTACCAACGGCCATATTGTTGATGGCGATAAGATTACCATTTATTATGGTGCCAGCGACGAAGTGATATGTGGTGCCGAATTTTCCATCAAGGAAATACTCCAATCATTGAAAAAGTAGCGAAAGCATGACCGGCATATTAATTCTTTTGTTTATGATGATGTTTGATGTTGTTTATTAAATTCTGTATGTAGATGAAAAACAGACTATTGGGAGAATACAGGTTTTTTATGACCATGCCCCGGCTGATGCGGTTGGTTTTGATGACCAACATGATATATGCGTTTGTCCTTCCGGTCGTAGATATTTTCGTGGGTGCATACATCATGCGCAGTGCAGACAATCCGGCAATGGTTGCCGTTTACCAGCTCTGTGTGTATACAGGCATACCGTTTACATTCCTGATCAACGGATTCCTGCTTAACAAGTTTAATGTATCGCGCCTGTATAGCTTTGGCATGTTACTTAGCGGGATATCAATGCTTTTCATGATGTCGCTCACCGTGATGAGTTTCTCCGGAGTAGCCATTGCAGGATTTATCATGGGGATTTCCTTTGGATTTTTCTGGGCAAACCGTGACTTCCTCGCCTTGGATACAACCAATGACCAAAACCGCAACTATTATTTTGGAGTGGAAACCTTTTTCTACACCATCACCTTTATTCTCGTTCCTGCAATTGTAGGTTGGTACCTCAGAAGCAGCCGCGTGCACGGGTGGTTTGACGGCGATATAAGCACCGCTTACCGTATCATAGCATACGCCGTGATCGTATTAACGATTTTGTCGAGCATCGTGATCCATCGGGGCAAATTTACAAACCCGAAACAAAAAAAGTTTATTTACTGGAAGTATGACAACTTGTGGAACAAGTTTCTGGGTCTTGCAGCCCTCAAAGGATCTGTTCAGGGTTATCTTGTAACAGCCCCCGCCATTTTGATCATGCGCCTGGTTGGAGATGAAGGCTCTCTGGGTTTGATCCAAAGTGTCAGCGGTATTTTGACGGCTTTTTTACTTTATATCCTTGGAAGAACAGCCAAACCACAACACCGTCTGTTGATTTTCGGAGCCGGCATCGTGGTATTCTTTCTCGGTGCACTTGCTAACCAAATTCTTTTTTCTGCAATTGGTGTAATTATTTTCGTATTATGTAAGGTGCTTTTTATGCCGCTACATGACATTGCATATTTTCCAATCCAAATGCGCATCATTGATGTGCTGTCTGTTAAGGAAAACCGAAGTGAATTTGCCTATATCTTTCACCATGAGTTTGGATTGTATATCGGAAGGTTTATCGGACTGGGTTTATTCATCTATCTGGCATTCTTTGTTTCGGAAGTAGTGGCTTTAAGATCCTCGGTATTGATCATAGCTGCCATACAACTCCTTTCAATACCGCTTGCAAGAAACATCATTCGCCATACAAACCGAACAATAGATAAGGTAAAAAAGGAAAACCCTAACCTTAACGCCCCAAAGCTTGAGATCTGATTAATACATAATCTCTAAATGATATGACCACACACCGCTTTAAAATATATCCATGGCTGATTGCCCTTGTTTTTTGGGGTTTACTTTCCTGTCAAAGTGATCATAAGATCGAACAGGTACATATCAACCGGGTAGAACAAATGCCATTTCTGCCGGAACCATACAAAATGCTTGATTGGTATGAAATGACACACTCTTTTGATCAATATGTGTTTAATCATAATTTGAAGGGTGAGCACCTGCCATTTATATGGCTTGACAACAACCAGAGAAACTTT
>SKTA01000207.1 GCA_007122745.1 Bacteroidales bacterium | reverse complement strand
CTTACCTTCTCAGTTTAAAACGTTCACCGAGGTATAATTTCCGGACTTCAGGGTCGTTTGCCAATTCATCGGATGTTCCGGCCATTAGGATGGATCCTTCGAAGAGCAGGTAAGCCCTGTCTGTAATGCTTAGCGTTTCGTGTACGTTGTGGTCGGTGATAAGTACGCCGATGTTTTTCTCTTTCAGCTGTGAAACAATCTTCTGAATGTCTTCAACGGCAATCGGATCCACACCGGCAAAAGGCTCATCAAGCAAAATGAAACTGGGGTCAACGGCCAGCGATCGTGCGATCTCCGTTCTTCTTCGCTCACCTCCGGATAATGTAATTCCCTTACTCTTGCGGATATATTGCAGGCCAAACTCATCCAGCAGGCTTTCCAGCTTCTCCTTCTGCTCCTCCTTGCTTTTTTTTGTGAATTCAAGCACTGCCTTGATGTTATCCTCCACACTGAGGCTGCGGAATACACTGGCCTCCTGGGCAAGGTAGCCAATGCCCCGATGCGCCCTCTTGTACATTGGTTCGCCGGTGATCTCTTCATTGTCGAGGAATATTCTTCCTGCATTGGGTTTGATGAGTCCCACAATCATGTAAAAGGTTGTTGTCTTTCCGGCACCGTTAGGACCCAGCAGCCCGACAATTTCCCCCTGGCTGACTTCTACCGACACCTTATTAACAACTACGCGCTTTTTATAACGCTTTACAAGATCGCGGGTATAAAGTTTCTGATTTTTCATAAAAAGATCACATAATAGACGCAAAAAAATGCTAAATTAGTATGAATATTGTCAAAAAGAATTGTTGGTATTTGAATAATAGTTATATTTACATTAGGGTTACAAACCTACACGATTTTTCCCAATTGCGGGCAAAATCCTGATTGATTCAAGTAATAAAATTTGGTTAATGACACCAATTCTTCTTAAGTTCTGGTGTCGATGCATCTAATATAAGAATTTTGTCATGGAGGTAACAAGCAGTGTATCCTTGCGTGAACTGCTAAAGCAGATTTTTGGTTATGGTACCTTTAAGGGGGATCAGGAAGCCATTGTAAAGAGTTTGTTAAATGGCTATGATACCTTTGTGATCATGCCTACAGGAGGGGGAAAGTCGATGTGTTACCAGTTGCCTGCCCTGATCGGCAGCGGTACGGCAATCATTGTTTCCCCGCTGATTGCCCTGATGAAAAATCAGGTTGATGCAATCCGTAATTTTGCCTCTTACGATGGCATTGCCCATGTTTTGAATTCGTCCCTTACAAGGGCGGAGGTGATGCAGGTAAAGAGTGATTTGCGCAGTGGCCTGACTAAATTGCTTTATGTTGCACCTGAGTCACTAACAAAGGAGGAGAATGTGGCTTTTTTGAAAACCCTTGACATTTCATTTTTTGCCGTAGATGAGGCACACTGCATCTCTGAATGGGGACACGACTTCCGGCCCGAATACCGCAGACTGCGTCCGATCATTGAAGCCCTGGAGAAGAAAGTGCCGGTCATCGCACTTACAGCAACCGCTACTCCAAAAGTGCAACAAGATATTCAGAAAAACCTTGGCATGGAAAAGGCCGGAAAGTTCATCTCCTCCTTCAACAGACCCAACTTATATTATGAGATCAGGCCGAAAACGAAAAATATCACACGTGACATCATCCGATATGTGAAATCGCAAGAGGGTAAGTCGGGCATCATATATTGTCTGAGCAGGAAAAAAGTGGAAGAGCTTGCTGCCACATTGCAAGTCAATAATATCAGGGCATTGCCCTATCATGCAGGACTCGATTCTGCCATACGTGTTTCCAATCAGGATCAGTTCCTTATGGAGGATGCCGAAGTGATTGTTGCAACCATCGCTTTTGGTATGGGAATCGACAAACCGGATGTCAGGTATGTGGTCCATCATGACATACCCAAGAGTTTGGAGGCCTATTACCAGGAAACCGGCAGATCCGGCCGAGACGAGGGAGAAGGGAATTGCATCGCCTTTTATGCCTATGATGACATCCAGAAGATGGAAAAGTTCCTTAAAGGAAAACCTGTGGCTGAACAGGAGATCGGCATGCAGCTGCTGATGGAGACGGTAGCCTATGCAGAATCTTCCATCTGTCGCAGGAAAACGCTGCTGAACTACTTTGGAGAGGTATACGAAAAAGAAAATTGCGGTTCTTGCGATAATTGTTTGAATCCAAAAGAAAAATTTGAAGGAAAAGAATATATTTGCCAGCTGTTAGAAAGTGTTCTGGCAGTCAAGGAAATTTTTAAACCAAAACATGTAATCAACGTACTTATGGGAAAGGGTACAGCAAACGTTAAATCCTGCAAGCACAATCAATTGGATGTTTTTGGAAAAGGGGCAGATCAGGATGAGAAATTCTGGTTCGCCGTTTTACGACAATCCTTAATTGAGCGTCTTCTTGAAAAAGACATAGAAGATTACGGCACGCTGAAGTTGACTGAGGAAGGAAAGGCTTTTCTTGAAAAGCCCCGTTCCGTTAAAATGAGTAAGGACCACGATTATGACAATCCGGAAGAGGGGGATGCCATTTCCGGTATGGTGCAAAAAACCAGTGCCACCGATAAAGTTCTATTTGCATTACTCAAAGACCTGAGAAAGCAAATTGCCAGAAAACATAACCTGCCCCCGTTTGTCATCTTTCAAGATCCATCGTTGGAGGACATGGCCATTCAGTATCCCATTAAAATTGATGAACTGAAACAGATTACCGGTGTGGGATCTGGTAAGGCCGAACGCTTTGGCCGTCCGTTTATTGAATTGATTGCCAGATATGTGGAGGATAATGAAATCGAACGCCCCATGGACATGGTGGTCAAATCGGTGGTTAATAAATCGGGACTAAAGGTTTACCTTATCAGAAACATTGACAGAAAGGTTTCCCTGGAAGACCTTGCGGAAGCTAAGGGGCTCGACTTCGAAGAGCTGCTCCATGAGCTTGAAAGCATTGTGGCATCTGGCACAAAGATCGATATCAGGTATTACATCAACCAGGTTGTTGACATTGATAAGCAGGAAGAGATATTTGATTATTTTAAAACAGCAGAAACCGATTCCTACAGCGATGCATTGGTAGAATTGGGTGAAGATGACTTCACGGAAGAGGAGGTGCGATTGATGCGGATACGGTTTTTATCAGAAATGGGTAACTAACAGATTGCTAAATGCTCCGGTTCTCTTGCTTGAGCGCGATAACCGGGCCCTGATTAACACTAACTTTATGGAAAAGAAAAACAGCTTAAACAAAGGCATGATCATAAATGTCGTGCTTTTTCTGGGCCTTATCGCCCTTTATGCCATTCATTTTATCGGCCGTGGTCCTGAGCAGATTATTGTTGACCCCGGGCAAAAGATGGCAGGCGTTGAACGAAAGATTGATGAGGCTTTTCATTCCATCGCCTATGTTGACAATGAAGTACTGATGGAAGATTATTTACTGGCTGTTAAAATGAGATCTGATTTTGAGGCAGAGCAGCGACGGCTGGAAAATGATCTGGAACGCAGGCAGCGCAACTTTCAGATAGAGGTGGAGCGTTTTCAGCGCGACATACAGCGGGGCCATATAAGCATGGAAGAAGCCCAGATCCTTGAACAGGAACTGATGCTTCAGCAGCAGGATATTTTTCAGCTTGGTGATACATACCGTGAGCGCCTTGCCCGGAAGGAGTTTGAAATGAATAATGAACTTCTTGAAAAGATCCATGATTTTCTCGATCGCTACAACGAGGAAAAAGGTTATGATTTTATCCTGGGTTATGCGCATGGTGGTGGCATTCTTCATGCCAATAAGGCTTATGATATCACCGCGGAGGTACTGGAGCAACTCAACCTGGAATATGAGACGATGCCATAGCTACTGATTCTCGTATTTCAGCATTTCGTCCGTAAAATACTTCAATTGCACACCGGAGTCGGCAAATAATTGTTCCGATTCACTACCGGCATGGTATTTTTTTTCACATACCACACGCTTGATACCGCAGTTTATAATCAGCATGGCGCAGACCCTGCAGGGGGTCATGCGACAATAGAGTGTTGCACCGGAGATGCTGATCCCCAGCCGGGCTGCCTGGCAAATGGCGTTCTGTTCGGCATGCACGGTCCTTACGCAATGCATGGTGGCATGGCCCGGCTCATGCAACACCTTTTTCATCTGATGTCCGACATCGTCGCAATGTGGAAGGCCTATCGGTGAGCCTACGTAACCGGTTACAAGGATCTGGCGGTCACGGGCAATGACACATCCGCTGCGGCCTCTGTCGCAGGTGGCACGTTTGCTGACGGTATGGGCAATCTCCATGAAGTATTCGTCCCAACTCGGACGTTGGTAAGGGGATGCTTTCATTATTTCTGTGTATTAACGCCGACTGTTTTTAGAAATTGTTCAATGTTTTGATGGAGCCCTTTGATGTTGCCATTGTTGTTGATGACATGATCGGCCTGTTTAATGCATTTGGCAAGGTTTTGCTTGTTTGGATCGTCCGAATGCATCTCCCTTTCCTCATTTTGCATGAAGGTTTGAAATGATACCTGGTCTGTTTCCGAGTTCCTGCTTCTGATCCGTTTGTAACGTACCCTGGGGTCTGCATTAACGGCAAGTAGGAAAAAGCCG
>SKTA01000169.1 GCA_007122745.1 Bacteroidales bacterium | reverse complement strand
CAGGTTGTGTGCTATGAAATAGACCCTCGCGTTTTCCATCCTCAGCCGCTGTGTCAGCCTTTCGGGCAAGGTGTATCCGATCTGCAGGTTTTTAAGTCTCATAAAGGAGGCATCCTCAAGGAAGCGGGTTGACGGCTTGGTGTTGTTCCCTTTGGCGCTCCAGGAAGCCCTGGGTTGTGTGTCGCTGGTTCCTTCACCCGTCCACCTCTCTTCGTAATACCGCATGGTAAGGTTGAACGGCCTGTAAAAGCCTTCTATGTCGGTGGCCACCTGGTAATAGATCTGATGACCGAACGCGCCATGCCAAAACAGTGAAAAATCAAAGCTTCTGTAAGCTGCGGCCATCTGAAAACCAGTTGTATATTTCGGAATGGCACTGCCCACATGCACACGGTCCAGTTCGTTAATGACGCCATCGCCATTCTGATCCACATATCTGACATCTCCCGGGCGGATATTTGAGCCCTGATTGGCGCTGGTAACGATTTCGAGTTCATTCTGGAAGATACCTCCCAATTCGTAGAGGAAAAACGAGCCAACCGGGAAGCCGACTTCCGTGCGTGTAGCAAAAACACCGTGGTCGATCCGTCCACCCATGATGGGTGCTGCTAAGCTTAAAACCTCATTGTGCAGGTATGCCATGTTGCCGCTGAATTCAACCCCAACGCGACCAAACCGGTCGCGGTAGGTGAGTTCCAGTTCAAAGCCTTCATTCAGGATCTCACCATTGTTGACCCATGCCGGGCTTGCATAGCCGGCCGAAGGGGGAATGGGTTCCTTGACAAGCATGTTGGCCGTTATTTTCCTGAAATAATCCATCGCAACAAATAGCCTGCTTTGCAAAATGGCTATGTCCAATCCAATATCGAGCTGCGTGCTCGTTTCCCACTGCAGGTCCCTGTTACCTAAAACAGATATGGCATAACCACTTGCCGGAATTCCTCCGAACGGGTAATTGAAGTTCGGTGCGATCTGGTCGGAATAGGCATAGTTGCCCACTTCCTGGTTGCCGATGGCTCCATAGCCTGCCCGAAGTTTCAGCATGTCGAAGAAGTCATTGTTGCTCATGAAACCTTCCCTGTCGATCCGCCATGCACCTGATATGCTGTAAAATGTTCCCCAGCGGTTGTCGGGGCTGAACCGGGATGAGCCATCGCGGCGCAGTGTCCCGGATAAAAGGTACCTGTCATTGTAAGCGTAATTGACACGGCCAAAAAATGACAGCAAGGTGTTTGCCCAGCTGCTTTCAGAAACTACGATAGTGCCCAGGCCGTTTCCAAGGAAAACAAGGTTGTCTACCTGATCGGGAAAATCACGCTGGGTGGCTGCATCTGCATAACCGTTATTTCTGATGGCCTCTGTTCCGAACATTACCGACATATCATGCTTTTCAGCAAATGTTTGGTTGTATGACAATACGTTACTGGCAGAAAGAGACTGGTAGTACCCATTGTTAATTGCCAATGAGTTGGGATTGTTGATCCGGTTGTTGGTGCCCCAGTTTTCGTTAAACCTCCTCCGGTAGAAGTCTGTTCGGTCTAAACCGTAGGTCCCGGAGAAATGGAGCGTCGGGAGTATTTCAATATGTGCGTTGACATCCCCGAATATCCTGTTTTCCCGAACGTTGTTGTTCATTTTATTTGCCAGCCCAACAGGGTTATATCCATCACCAAAAAATCCCGGATGAGATGGCATGTCCACATAATTCCCCTCATCGTCCTTAATTGGGATCGGAGGTGTGCGGAACAGGGCGTACCTTACCACACTTCCGCCATTTCCGCCAAACCCGTCACCGCTGCTTCCAATGATGTCATTATCACTTCTCGACATGTTCACATTTGTACCCAGGCGGAAGCGGTCATTTATCCTGCTGTTGAGGCTCAGGCGACCGCTGTACCTTTCATAGGAGCTGCCGTGGATGATCCCCTCCTGTTCAAACAGGTTTCCTGACACCATGTAGGTAAGGTCATCGGTTCCTCCACTTACGGAAATGCTGTGATTCAGAATGGCACCATTCCTGAATATAGCGCCAAGGTGATCCACATCCGGGACGGCGCGAGCCAGATCATCCTCGATGAGCCCTCTAAGCAAAACAGGATTGGTAATGAAAGCATTGTCGTTATTCGCCGCTTCGTTATACATCTCAATGTATTGGTCGCGGTTTGTCATGGGGGTCAGTGGGCCATGTTGCTGAAAACCAACCTGTGAAGAAAACTCAATCCTCGGCTCTCCGGTTTTGCCTTTGCGTGTGGTGATGAGAATGACCCCATTATTTGCGCGTGCACCGTAAATGGCCGCTGAAGCTGCATCCTTAAGGATGCTGATCGATTCAATGTCGTTGGGCGACAGCGTCCTCAGGGCATCTGTAGTAGGTACGCCGTCAACGATGTACAAGGGGTCATTGCTGCTGTTGATAGAGCCTACGCCACGGATCCGGACATTTACACCTTCTCCCGGCATCCCGGTATTGTGCGTGATGTTCACACCGGATGCCCTTCCCTGCAATGCCTGGTCGACACCGCCAACAGGCAGCATGCGCAAATCTTCAGAGTCGATGCTTGATACGGCACCTGTCAGGTCTACCTTGCGCTGAATCCCGTATCCCACAACCACGAACTCATCCAGCAGACGTACATCCTCTTTGAGTACTACATCTATTCGGCGCTGCTGATCAATAACAATGCGCTGACTTTGATAGCCGATAAAACTAAATGCCAGGGCAGGCTCATCTATGTCTGCAGGAATGCGCAGGGCGTAGTTCCCGTCGATATCGGTTGTTGTGCCAATGGTGGTTCCCTCTACGATCACGGTAACACCAGGAATACCGAAACCTGTATCATCGGTTACTGTTCCGCTCACCTCCGCCGGGCCGGTATTCTGGCCCGGAAGAAGCAAGGGAAACCAAAACAACACAACAAAAAGTAAAAAACCGGTTTTTTTATGTGTCTTCATATGTTTGAATTTTTTACCCCGAATGGTTTTTTATTAATGGGTGTTTATGTTTTCATATTGTCTGATGATCGATCGCGCTATGGAATGTAATAGGTTACCACAACATCTCCGGCCATTAGCCTGCCGTTGGATGTAACAAGGTTTAACTCCTGTGGTACTTCAACAACGAGCAAAGCACTTTTTGCTGAAATCGTGACAGGAACGTTGCTGCTAATGTTCTCTGCAACTATTTTTCCTGTGATAACATCGTAGAGATAAATGGCTTCCCCATTATAAACATAATTAATGGTTTTTTCAGTATCGTAAGGGTTATAAATCAAGTAGGTCGGATAGGTTTTCTCCCTGAAAAAGTCGGTGGCGAGGCAATTGAGCCTCAGGATCCGTTCTATGTTTGTCTTTTCAATGATGGAGCCGAAAATTCCAATGTGTGCTGATCCATACAGGCTGAACACCGACACATCCGGATTTGTATCCACCCAGCGGGGGCCATCACCGGTTGCCACAGGAGATATCCCTTCCAGCTCCGGCTTGCCCAGGTGGTCTTTCTTGATCAGCCCTTCGTAGCCGATCACATTTCTTGTGAGATTTTTCTTTTCTGGCAGATATTGGTGTTCGTCCGGAATCTCATTCGGATAAAAGAGCCTGGCAGCATTGGCTGCATTTAGCATCCATTTGCCGATGGTTTCTGCGTACTGCGGTGCGTATCGTACCATGGGCACGAGTGGCCAGGCCATGTCGAAGGTGTTCATCAGAAAGGCAAAGCCGCCGTTGTGAGCCCAGCTGCCTTGGAGACCGTGTACATCATAATCGTCCCACCGCTCATTAATGATTCCCCAGCCGTAACGACCATCCTCAGCAGTTGTGCCGTCAAATGTCCAGTCGAGAATTGGATGAAAATCGTAATCGCTTCCGTATTGAGCATTTAACCTGGCCGCTGTGTAGGCACCAAAGGGCATCAATACTTCGTAAAAGCGGCTTTCTTCCTGCGAAAGCAAAGCCTGAATGGCGGAGTGTGTCCCATCCAGAAAACGGGGGTCGCCAAACTTCTGGTAGGCGTTGAGCAAAACCCATGCATGTCCGGCAGCAGCATCCTCCTGGAAAGGGATGTGGCTGCGGCGCCCCTCCATTGCTGAATAATCAAAGAATGAATAATGATAGTTGCCATCAAGGATCGAATCAGCCCTGAAAAATTGTTCTGCAACTATGTGCATGATGCTGTCGGAGCGTTCATCCGGGAAAAGATCTCCCACCGCATAGAACAAGACATTGGGGAAAACATCATACCACCAGTCGCGCGCATAACCGCCACCCAGGTGTCCAACCCTTTCGGAGGTGTTGTTCATCACAATGTTCCAGCCATTTTCGATGTTGAAGTAATTGTGTGCCATCCTCACATAATTAAACCCGTGCTGGTGGGTTTTGTCAATTCCTGTCAAGCCGCCACTCATAAGGGCAGCCAGCGAATTGATCGCTTCATGAAACTCACCCCCATGCATGCCTGCACCCTGTCGCACATCTCCGATAGCAGTATATAAGCCAAAGGTTTGTTGCGGAAAGTTTCTCTGGTTGTTGTCAAGCCATATAAATGGCAGGTGCTCACCCTTCAAATTATGATTAAACACATATTGATCAAAAGAGTGTGTCATTTCATACCAATCAAGCATTTTGTATGGT
>SKTA01000199.1 GCA_007122745.1 Bacteroidales bacterium | reverse complement strand
TTTCTGGTTCGTTCAATGGAGATCCAGATGTCTTCGGCCTTGAAGGGTTTGCGAAAATAATCCACGGCACCTTTGCGCAGCGCACCGATTACAGTGTCCATATCCCCTTCGGCACTGATCATGATCACCTCAATGTGCGGATAATCTTCTTTGACTTTGTGCATGACTTCCAGACCATTCATCTCGGGCAGCATAAAATCACAGATCAAAATATCAACAGGAAAATCTTTCAGAATCTGAAAGGCCTTTGACGGTTTGTCTGCTACCTGCAGATTGGTTTTATCTTTCAGCATTGAACGCATCAGATTCCTGATGATGGGATCATCGTCGAGTACCAGTATGCCAAGATTGGTGTGTTCCATAATGATTGGGTTAATTCTGAACCGGGAAGCTCAGCGTGAATGAGGTGCCTTCTCCCTCCTTGCTTGCCACATTGATGGTTCCATTATGTCTTTGAATAAATTCCTTTACAAGAAGAAGGCCCAGTCCTGATCCTTTTTCATCGTTTGTGCCCCGGGTAGTTACCTGCCCTTCGTCTACAAACAGTTTTTGCAGATTCTTTTCCGGGATCCCTATTCCATTGTCTTCAACTTCAATATAAATTGAATTCTTTTGCTGATAGGCATTAACAGAAATGCGGCCTCCCGGGTTGGTAAACTTGATTGCATTGCCAATCAGGTTTTGAAGTACGCTTTTTATCATGTTTTGATCGGCGCTGATGGTCAGGTTGCTTTCAATGTTCTGGGTTAACGCAATCTGTTTTTTGGCAGCTTGTTGTTCCATCAAGCTGATTGTTGTCGCTATCAGGCCTTCGACCGGTATTTCCTCAAGGGAAAGCTCCAGGTCTCCTGTTTGTGAGCGGGTCCACTGAAGGAGATTGATCAGAAGGGCATATGTCTCCTGTGTTGAGTTATTGATATTCTGCAGGATCTCAGTATACTCTTCCGATCCGGACTCCAGATATCCCTCTGCCAACGTGGAGATCAACATGGAGATGTTTGCAAAAGGAGACTTTATGTCGTGAGCGATTACCGAATACAACCGGTCTTTTGTTCTGTTAATCTTTCTGATCTCTTCAGCTTGTTTGATCACCTGGCTCTTTGCATGAGCCAGCATAATGTGGTTGTTAACCCTGGCAATCAATTCCTCTTTTTGAAAAGGCTTTGTGATGTAATCAACGCCTCCTGCACTGAAACCTTCCACCAGGTCGCTGGTTTCTGTTTTTGCCGTTAGAAATATTACGGGGATGTCCTCAAGGCGTGGCTTGTCTTTCAGTATCCGGCAAAGGGTAAAACCATCGGTGCCGGGCATCATCACGTCCAGAAGGATCAGGTCAATTTTGTTTTCTTTCAGGATACTCAAGGCGTCATCCGCGTTAAGCGATAACGCGATCTGATAACCCTCTGTCTTCAAAAAGTTACTGACCACTTTAAGGTTTTCCTTGTTATCATCAACAACAAGAATGGAGAAATCTGTTTTTTGGGATTTGTTCATTGCTTTGCAGCTTTTTTGGGATTTAAGCAAAGGACAAACAAAGATACATTAAAAATCTATTAAAAATCGGATGATAAGCGACAAACGAAACCTTTTTAAGTTTTGTTTTCTTCAATAAATATTTCAAATTTATCAATAAGCAGCGGGAATTGTTTCAAATCATATTTGATCTCCTCCAGGTCAAAATTTTCAATGTGTTGAATGAGTTTATTGGCATAGCCAACAAATGGAATAACCTGGTATTCTGTGGCACGTTCTTTCAGTTCCTGAACAAATGACTCAATCCTGAAAAGGACAAATTGATCTTTTATACTGTTCCAGCGGGGTAGAAATTCTTCTTTCAGTATCAGGAGAAACGTCGGGAGCTGCTGCAATGCTGAACGGGAGAATGACGCTTTGTCAAAATCAGCGATCTGCATTTGGTGGTCTTCATTTGACTGTTTTGGAGTTACGGTTCGGTATCTCAGGAAGGGTTTAAATGCTTCTACCAGACTTTTTCTGGTAATCGGTTTCAGGATGTGACCATCAAAGGATTGTGTGGTTGGATCGCTGATCTGATCCGGGAGCATGGCTGTGTAAGCCAGAACAGGAATGTTTTTTAAGTCAGGGTTTGATTTCAACTTCCGGAGCACCACATCGCCGCTCATTTCAGGCATACGAAGGTCTAGCAGAATCAGATCCGGTTGACTGACTTTGAGATAATCCAAAGCCTCCTTCCCACCGGGCATACACACGGTTTCAAGACCCAGGCTGCCCATGAATGCTTCTGCCATTTCCAGATTTGAGGAAATATCATCCACAACAAGAACTTTGGCAGGTTCAAAAAATATGTCTCCTTCAGGGAGGCTGATGGGTTTTTGTTCCGGTTTTGCCTTGGAAACGAGGATGTCGGGGATTTGCACTGAAAAAACAGAACCTTTGCCGGGTTTGCTGTCTACCGTAATCTTCCCTTTCATGATCTCTGTGAGTTTTTTTGCAATGGCAAGACCCAGACCGGTTCCTTCATACTTGCGGTTTGCTTCTGCACTGATCTGAGAGAACTCTTCAAAAATCAATTTCGTTTGTTCTTCAGACATGCCAATGCCTGTGTCTAACACTGAAAACTCCAGCATTCCAAAGTTTTTATCTGTAAAAGAAAATCGAGCTGTTAAGATAATTTGTCCCTGATGGGTAAACTTAACCGCATTGCTGACCAGGTTAAAAAGGATTTGCTTCAACCTGTTGGCATCAATAATGATTTGGGCTGGTAAATCGGGCGAAACTTCGGGAATAAGATCGACACCCTTCTTTTTGGCTTTTTCCAGGAACAGGGCATGGGTTTCATGAAAAAGTTTGGCAATGTCAGTTTCCTGCTCCGCAAGTTCTATCTTTCCCGCTTCAATTTTGGAGAGGTCCAGGATGTCATTAATAAGTGATAACAAAAGATTCCCGGCGGAAACAATGTATCCCACCTTTTTCCTGTTGCTCTCACGTCTTAGTTCGGTGTGCAATATTTCACTAAACCCAAGAATGGCATTGAGTGGCGTGCGAATCTCGTGACTCATGTTTGCCAGGAACTCGCTTTTGGCCCGGTTGGCAGACTCTGCCTGGCGCCGGGCTTCAACAAGCTGTTCCTCCGCCTGCTTCCTGGCCAGCAAAAGGCCGGTTTGCCGTGCGAATAATTCAACAATGTAGCTGTCGATGTAGGGTTCTTTTTTTGGCATCACAAAAGTGAAGTCGCCCATGACCAGGTCACCCCTCATGATCTTGAGTATGCAAAACGACCCTACGTCCAAAGTCCGCTCTATCCTGTCAATGACAAAACCCGGGATTACACTTCCTGTTAGCTGTTTGGCACTGTCAAAACGGGTTAAGGTTTGTCCCCGGGTTTTTTCATCCCTTTCGGGATCATACTTCCAGACTTTCCCCTCAATTTTGTATCCAAGCAGCTTGGAGATTTCTGCTGCCTGCTTGCCCATCCCGGCCGTAGCAACTGTGGTAAAACTTTTATCGTCCGGATTGTGCAGGTTGAGCGCTGCAAAACGTGCACCACTGATCTCTTTGAATGTATTGACAATAGAATAGAGATCCACATCGTGGGCTGCCATCTGCAAGAAAGACTCTGCAGACTGCACAAGTTTTTCGAGCGATAGCTCTGTTTTTTTTCTTGCAGAAATGTCTGTGATAAATCCTTTAATGTAAATGGGAGTCCCGTCACTGCAGTATGCAAATTGCCCCCGCTCCCACACCCAACGGATCTTGCCATCCTTGTGTATGATGGGATACTCCAGATCTAGCGGATCTTTTTTGTCCCTGTGCATCCGCCACTGTTCAAAAAAACGATCGCGATAGTCAGGATGGATGATATCATTGTAGCTTATGCGATGGTTGTTTAGTAACTCTTTTCTGTCATATCCTGTAATGCTTTCAAAACCGTTACTCAGGTAGGTCATTGTCCAGTTTTCATCAAACTGACACCGATAGATATAACCGGGGAGGTTACTTAACAAAGTATTGGTTAACCGCAGTTCCCTGGAAATTTCCAACTTTTCCCTTAAAACCTGCTCAGTAGCCAAATCTGGTGTTTTGACAGTGGAAGTCTTACCCTTGCCAAACCACGTTTTCAGCTTAACGAACTTTTTTCTGAGCATTTTAAAAACATTTCAGGAACAGGCAAAGGTAATGATAAAATAAAAAAGGCCCCATTGGGAAGGTAGCCTTTAAACATTATGAAGCAAAAAAACACTTAACTGCAGGAGGCAAGAACAGAACTTAACGACTGACTTAGTCCTTCGCGAAGCTCCTGTATGTTGAACGGCTTAATGATATATCCGGACACACCTCGCTCTTTCAGGGCTTTCTGCTCTTTTGCACCATCAATGTTGCTTAAAACTATTACCGGGATATTTCTAAAAGAGTCCCCCGACTTGATCTTGTTAATCAGCTGATAACCATCAACACGGGGCATCATTAAATCTGTAACAATCACATCGGGGTAAAGCCCGTTTTCAATTATTTTCAGAGCATCCTCTCCGTCAGCAGCTGTCACAACATCATAGCTCCCTGACAAAATGATTTTAACCAGCGAGCGGAACTCTTTGATGTCGTCTACAAGAAGGACTTTCTTTTTCATAACAATGTCTTTATTCTATATAT
>SKTA01000233.1 GCA_007122745.1 Bacteroidales bacterium | reverse complement strand
TTCTCCATGCAGTAACCTCAAACTGGAACAAGAGCATTTACGACCCTTACGTAAACATGCTGAGAACCACAACGGAAGCCATGTCAGCTGCCATTGGAGGCGCCGACAGCCTGTGTGTAACCACTTTTGACCACAGCTTCAAAAAACCGAATGCTTTTGGATACCGGATGGCCCGGAACCAGCAGATCATCTTAAAGCAGGAAGCATATTTTGGAAAGGTGGCAGACCCCGCCGCCGGCTCCTACTACATCGAAAATTTAACCCATGAACTGATTCAACATGCCTGGCAACTGTTTGCCGGCATTGAAGCCGACGGAGGGTTTGTCAAAGCAGTTGAGTCGGGATGGATCCGTGAATCGATTGAGGAGATGTGCCGCAAGAGGGATCAGGACATCGCTGCGCGTAAACGGGTCTTCGTTGGAACCAACCAATATGCCAATACCGAAGAGCGAATGCTCGACAAGGTTGAGCCCCGTGCACAACTCAGCGACATGTCGGTGCTTCGTCAATATCGCGGACCACAGGCCTTTGAGGCTTTGCGAATGGCGGTTGAAAACCATGCAAAAAAGGGATTTGACACGCCCAAAGTGTTCCTGTTCACTTACGGAAACCCGGTAATGCGCAAAGCAAGAGCCACATTCTCCGGGAACTTTTTTGGCGTAGCTGGTTACCAAGTGATTGACAACCTCGGGTTCAGCGACATCAAAGAGGGCGCTCAAGCCGCTGTTGATGCAAAAGCAAACATTGTTGTGTTGTGCAGCAGCGATGAAGAGTACCTCGACATGGCACCTGCCGCCAAAATGATCAAGGGAAAAAACCCGGAAGCCATTGTCGTGGTTGCCGGAAACCCAAAAGACATTATCGAGCAGCTTAACGAAGCGGGTGTTAACCAATACATCCACGTTCGCACCAACGTGCTTGAATCGCTTACCCGCTATAATGACATTCTTGGAATAATATAAAAAAACACCATGAGACCCGATTTTAAAAACATCTCATTCAACAAGTCAGACTATCAGGCAACAAAACAAGGCGCTTATGAGGAAGCACACAACGTCAAAAAGTGCTGGCAAACCTCTGAAAAAATTGCCGTAAAGCCCGTTTACGTAAAGGATGACCTTTCTGGAATGGAACACCTGAATTATGCTGCGGGGCTATCACCATTTTTAAGAGGTCCCTACTCCACTATGTATGTGATGCGTCCGTGGACCATCAGGCAGTATGCCGGTTTTTCGACTGCTGAAGAGTCCAATGCCTTTTACCGTCGCAACCTTGCCGCAGGACAGAAGGGCCTTTCGGTGGCGTTCGACCTGGCCACCCACCGTGGATACGACTCCGATCATGAGCGCGTAATTGGTGATGTGGGGAAAGCCGGCGTGGCCATCGACTCCATTCTCGACATGAAAATTCTTTTTGATGACATCCCCTTAGACAAGATGTCGGTATCAATGACAATGAACGGAGCCGTTTTGCCTGTGATGGCATTTTACATCGTTGCGGCCGAAGAGCAGGGTGTTCCGATGGAGAAGCTTGGCGGCACCATCCAGAATGACATCCTCAAGGAGTTCATGGTGCGTAACACATACATCTATCCTCCCCTGCCTTCGATGCGCATCATTGCCGACATCTTTGAGTTCACTTCCAAGAACATGCCCCGGTTCAATTCCATCTCCATCAGCGGTTATCACATGCAAGAGGCGGGTGCCACCTGCGACATTGAGCTTGCATATACCCTTGCTGACGGACTGGAGTATCTCCGGACGGGCGTCAATGCCGGAATGGACATCGACAGCTTTGCTCCCAGACTATCATTTTTCTGGGCAATCGGGATGAACCATTTCATGGAGATTGCCAAGATGCGTGCAGCCCGGATGCTTTGGGCCAAGCTGGTGAAGCAGTTCAATCCGAAAAACCCGAAGTCGCTTGCACTCCGCACCCACTCACAAACATCAGGATGGAGCCTTACGGAACAAGATCCTTTCAATAACGTGGCACGTACATGCATTGAAGCGATGGGTGCCGTCTTGGGACACACCCAATCGCTGCATACCAATGCCCTCGATGAAGCCATTGCACTGCCTACCGATTTCTCTGCACGTATTGCCAGGAACACCCAGCTCTACATCATGGAGGAAACAGATGTAACACGAGCCATTGACCCCTGGGCAGGTTCATATTATGTGGAGTCGCTGACCCACGAAATTGCGCATCGTGCCTGGGAACATATCCAGGAGATTGAAAGTCTCGGGGGAATGGCCAAGGCGATCGAAACCGGCGTGCCCAAAATGCGCATTGAAGAGGCAGCAGCACGGAAACAGGCCCGCATCGACGGTGGGCGCGACATCATCGTTGGTGTCAATAAATACAGACGGGAAAAGGAAGACCCCATTGACATCCTCGACGTGGACAATACGGCCGTGCGCGCATCACAAATCAAACGGCTTGAAAAACTTCGCGCAGAAAGAAACCAGCAGGAGGTTGACCAGGCAATGGAAGCGATTACCAAAGCTTGTGAAACGGGCAAAGGAAACCTGCTTGAACTTGCCGTTGATGCGGCAAGGAAACGGGCCTCCCTTGGAGAGATATCCCTTGCCTGTGAAAAGGTTTTTGGTCGCTATCAGGCCGTCATCCGTTCAATATCAGGAGTATATTCCATGGAAATAGAAAACAACGACAGCTTTGCCAAAGCCAGAAAGATGACGGAAGACTTCGCGAAGCTGGAAGGGCGCAGGCCACGCATCATGATTGCCAAAATGGGACAGGATGGCCACGACCGTGGTGCCAAAGTGGTTGCAACCGCATACGCCGACATCGGGTTCGACGTAGATGTCGGACCGCTGTTCCAGACACCCAAAGAGGCAGCACGGCAAGCGGTTGAAAACGACGTACACATCGTTGGAGTGTCAAGTCTTGCTGCCGGACACAAAGTGCTGGCGCCACAAATAATCGAAGAGCTTAAAAAACTTGGCCGTGACGACATTATGGTGATTGTTGGAGGTGTAATTCCGCCGCAAGACTATCAGTTCCTCTATGATGCAGGTGTTGTGGGTGTCTTCGGACCGGGAACCGTCATTGCCGATGCCGCCATTAAGATGCTTTCGATCCTGATGGATGAACGATGAAGCCAACACGGAGCCAGTGTGTCCGGAAGGAATCATTCGGCAAATGACCTGATGATATATACATCATAATCACCAAGATACTGAAAGCCCAACCGTTTATACAAGGCAACAGCTCCATTGTTGTCGCGATGAACCTCCAGTTTGACCTGAACGTTTTCATTGCGGGCATGTTCGAGCGACCGGATGCTTAGCAGACGGCCTATGCCTCTTCTTTGATACACAGGCAACACCCCCAAGTGATGCAAATGGATTCGACGGCCATCAAAAGTCATCCAGCTTGTGCCAATCAACAAGCCATCCTGGTTAACAGCCACCAGCAGCCGTCCTCCCAGGGTAATGCTTTTTTCAATGACAGCTTTATCATCACCCCGCTGCCTGCCACCCAGACCGGTAAGCTCCCAGAGCTCCACTACGGCGGAATAATCATCCGGTTGATAATCCCGGATAATAATTTCATTTAAAATGTCGTTTGTGTTCACCTTTATGATTATAAATCAGATATGACTTACGAAGCTACAATTATTATGCAACAATGCATGCGGGGAAGTTTGATGAAAAAGCAGTACTTTTGTGCTTTGTGCGTTTATGTTACACCCTTAATTCAATATTGATTATGAAACAGTTAATTGTTATTATGATCTTCATCAGCATGCTGATGATTGGTTGCAGATCCCAGGAAATGGCAGCAGTGGTGGAACCGCCTCCGGCAGAAGAGCCGATCCCCGATCCGGTTCCAGAAACAGAGCCGGCAGAAATCCTTGTCGTGGAAGAGCGATTTACTTTTGAACGTCAGGAGGATAAAGCATCTCATGACGAAAACACTTATTTTGTGATCGTTGGGAGCTTCAGTTACAGGGAAAATGCGGAACGATTTTTGGTTACACTGCAAGGGCAGGGTTTTTCACCTGTCATTCTGGTCTCAGAAACAGGTTTTCACAGGGTTTCTGTCGACTCTTATGACATTGAAGCACCGGCACGAAGTCGCATTCAGCAGATCAGAAGCACCCACCCGGAATATCACGATACTTGGCTGCTGATCAGAAAACCTTAATCACTCGAAGGAAGAAGGAAGAAGGAAGAAAAAGAAAATCTAACATCTAACTTCTAACTTCTACAAAAACATAAACAAATGAAGATCCTTATAAAAAACATCAAAGAGCTACTACAAACGGATGACACGCCGAGAACCAGGGTAGCCGGTGATGAAATGGCATCATTACCCACGATTAAGGATGCTTATCTTTTTATCGAGAATGGTTTGATAAAGGATTTTGGTCAGATGTCCGGGCTGTCTGACAGTGATTTTATTGATGGTTTAGATTTTCATGTGATTGATGCCTCCGGACGCATGGTGATGCCTGCTTTTTGCGATTCACATACACATCTTGTATATGACGGTAGCCGTGAGATCGAATATATTGACAAGATCCGCGGCCTGAGCTATGAAGAGATCGCAAAGCGTGGCGGAGGGATTCTGAATTCTGCCCGCCGCTTGCAGGAAGCCAGTGAAGAGGCACTTGTGGAGCAAGCCATGGTAAGGATGGAGGAGATCCGGATGTTCGGCACCGGTGCTGTTGAAATAAAAAGCGGATACGGCCTTACCACCGATAGCGAATTAAAGATGCTTCGGGTGATTAAAAAGCTAAAGGAGCTGAGTCCACTCACCATTAAAGCCACATTTTTAGGTGCCCATGCCGTACCGGCCGAATACAAAAAGCGTCAGGGCGAGTATGTAGACCTGGTGATCAATGACATGATCCCGATGGTTGCAGGCGAAGAGCTTGCCGACTACATTGACGTGTTCTGCGATCGGGGTTTCTTTACAGAAGAGGAAACCGATCGCATATTGATGGCAGGTGTGAAACACGGCCTCCAACCAAAGATACATGCCAACGAGCTTGACTTTAGCGGCGGCATTCAGGTAGGGGTGAAATACAATGCCCTTTCGGTAGACCACCTTGAATTCACCGGAGAGGAAGAGATCCGGGTTTTGAAAGAAAGCAACACCATGCCAACACTGCTTCCCGGCGCGGCGTTTTTCCTGGAAATGGAATACCCGCCGGCACGCAAAATGATCGACAGCGGGCTTCCGGTGGCTATGGCCAGTGATTACAACCCGGGTTCTTCCCCTTCAGGAAATATGCAATTGATCATGTCCCTGGGGTGCATCAAAATGAAAATGGTTCCCGAAGAGGTGATCCATGCGGTAACCATCAACGGAGCTTATGCAATGGGTGTTGAAAACGAACTGGGTACCATTGCAAAAGGGAAGAAGGCAAACGTGATTATCACAACAGAAGTTCCAACTTACGCCTTCCTGCCTTATGCTTATGGCAGCAATAAGGTGGAACAGGTGATTGTTAATGGGATGATTTAAAAAAGTACAGATGTGAAGATATGAAAAGGTGCAGATGTGAAAATTAGCTCGAAGGCGGAAGCTCGAAGACTCGCGGCATAAGGTAAGAGGATGTGGCTCAATGGTGATACCATGATGATGTGAGAAAACGATGAAACAAGGAAAATCCTGTGCGCCCGGTAAAAGGCAGCTTAGAATATAGAAAGCAAAACTACAGTAATGACAGGCTTGACTTGTCAAACCAAAACATGAAAACATAAAAAAGTGGACACAAAACAGGATTTATATATTGCAAAAACCTTTGCGGGGCTGGAATCCTTGCTGGTAAGAGAATTACAGGACTTAGGAGCGGAAGATATACAGCAGCTGCGGCGCGCGGTTTCTTTTCGCGGCGACCTGCAGTCCCTTTACCGGGCCAATATCTGGTGCCGTACTGCCTTAAGCATCCTGAAGCAACTCCGCAGCTTTACATTTGAGAACAAAGAGAGCTTTTATGATGAGATGCGTAAGGTCGACTGGACGGCGCAATTCGATAAGGACAAAACAATCTCTGTGATCCCCGTTGCTCATGAGTCTGACTTGTTCGTGAACACCATGTACCTGGCACAGCTCAGCAAAGATGCCGTCGCTGATTCCTTTAATGAAAAATATGGTAGCAGACCGAATGTGGACACGGCCCATGCCAACATTCGCATCAATGTTCAGGTTTACAAAAACAATTGCAACGTGTCGCTTGACAGCAGTGGGGAGGCATTGTTCAAAAGAGGTTACCGGCGATCAGCCGGATTGGCACCGATCAATGAGATTCTGGCTGCGGGGCTTATCCTGTTTTCCGGGTGGGATAAGAAAAGTCCTTTTCTTGACCCGATGTGCGGCAGCGGCACCTTTTCAATTGAAGCAGCGATGATGAGTGCAAACATTGCACCGGGTGCAGACAGAAAGGTGTTCGGGTTTTCACACTGGTCAGATTACGATGATGCGCTGTTCCTTAAGGAGCAGGAGCTGGCCCGCAGCAAAAAACAAACAGTACAGGCGGAGATCATAGCCAGCGACGTTAAAGGGCATCTGCTCGATCATACCAGGCAGAATATCATGAATGCCGGATTAATGGGAAGCATCAAAGTACAGCGAAATGATTTTTTCACCTACCGCCCCCCCTTTGACAAGGGTTGGTTGATCCTGAATCCACCCTATGGAAAAAGGATGATGCACAGCGACATTGATGAGCTCCATTCAAAAATTGGAGAAGCACTCAAACACCGTTTTGCAGGATTCAAGGCGGGCATCATCAGCTCCGAGATCAATGCCATGAGGCATATCGGGTTGAAGCCAGCCAAAAAAGTTCCAGTGTTCAACGGACCGCTGATGTGTACTTTCAATGTTTATGAGTTGTTTGCCGGTCGCAGGGATGACATGGTCAGGGAAAGAAAAAAAGAATCAGCGGAAAAACGGCCGAAGCGGCCACGAATCAAAGAATAGAAAACATGTTTTTCATTAAAAAAATAAGATAAGATGAGAAAAAGAGTATTAGTAGCTACCGGAGGTGGAGATTGTCCCGGCCTGAATGCTGTGATTCGCGCCATTGTTTTCCGTGCACAGCAGGAAAGAGACTGGGAGGTTGTGGGAAGCATCAATGCCTTTGACGGGGTCTTGAACGAACCCAATGAAGTGGTAGTCCTTGGAGAAAAAGAGGTTGCCGGTATACACATACGTGGAGGCACCATCATTGGAACAACAAACAAAGGTGGCCCATTTGCCTGGCCGATCAAAAACCCGGATGGCAGCTGGGGCAGTGCCGATCGTTCGGACGAAATGCTGCGCCGGTTGCAATATCTTGGTGTGGATGCAGTCATCAACATTGGGGGTGATGGTTCACAGAAAATTTCAAAGCAGCTGTTTGAAAAGGGGTGCAACATCATTGGTGTTCCCAAGACGATTGACAATGACTTATCAGCCACCGACTTTACCTTCGGCTTCCAGACGGCAGTGCAGGAGGCCACTACGGCAGTCGACAAGCTGGTTACCACGGCCGCAAGCCACAACAGGGTTTTCGTGCTTGAGGTGATGGGGCGTTATGCCGGATGGATTGGCCTGCACAGCGCCGTTGCCGGTGGTGCCGATGTTTGCCTGATCCCGGAGATCCCATACGACATAAAGAAGGTAACTGAAAAGATTCATTCCCGCTTCCACCGCGGACGCGGATATGCCATCATTGTGATCGCTGAAGGTGCAAAACCCATTGGTGGAGACATTTATTACGAAGAAAGTGAAGAGGTGGGATACAAAAACGTTCGTCTCGGCGGAGTTGCCTCTAAACTCATTCACGAACTCAAGGAGGCCGGCGTGGAAACCGACATGCGGGAAACGGTGCTCGGACACCTGCAGCGCGGGGGAACACCCATCGCTTACGACAGGATTCTGGCCACACAGTTTGGCATGGAGGCTTTCGAAATGGTAATCCGTCAGGAATTTGGAAAGATGGTAGCTTACAGACATCCGAATATTGTAACCGTTCCCTTTGAAGAGGCCATCAGTCATTACAACTTTGTAAACCCCGATTCCGACCTCGTGAAAGCGGCCAGGGGTGTAGGCATCTGCATGGGAGACTAAATCCGACAAGCACACAAAAAAACAGGCCTGGCGATGGGACGCAAAACACTGTTTGCTGACGTCTTGCTACCCCTTCCGCTGAAGGGGTATTTTACCTATCGCGTACCGTTTCATCTCAATGATGAAATACACAGCGGACAGCGTGCCGTGGTTCCATTTGGCAGAAACAAAGTATATGCCGGACTTGTCAGGCATGTCCACGAAAAGCCCCCTTCCGGTTTCCAGGCGAAGTACATTCACGAGCTGCTTGACAAGGAACCTGTGGTTACAGAGGATCAATTCCGGTTCTGGAGATGGATTGCCGATTATTACCTGTGTGCGGAGGGAGAAGTGATGCAGGCTGCACTGCCTCCCGCCATGAAGCTTAGCGGCGTAACCCGGGTTGCGCTGAATCCGGAAGCCGTTTTCAACGACTTCAATGTCAGTGAAAAGGAGCAGGCGCTGATGGATGCCTTGAAAAACAGCAAACAGCTAACCCTTGGACAAGCCTCTGACATCACATCCCTTCCAAAAGTGCTGCCCCTGATCAAGTCGATGATGGACAAAGGGCTCATCGTCCTTAAAGAGGAACTCGATAACCCCTGGCGACCACGACGGGAACTGCATGTCAGACTGAAAAAGGAGTTTCACAGCGACCAAAAGATGAAGGAGCTGTTTGATCGCAGCGAAAGGCGGGCACCACGACAGTTGCAGATCCTGATCAATTTTGTTAAGCTGTCGGGCATCTTTAATCAAGGCGAGGGCAGCCCAAAAGAGGTTAAACTCAAAGAGGTCACCGCCGGTGTGAAAGGGGGAAGTGCTGCGCTGAACACGCTGATCAAAAAGGGTATTTTTGAAACCCGCGAAAAAGTGATCAGCTATTTTGAGCACACAGATGCCATCCGGACAAAGACACAGCTGAACGAACACCAGGAGCAGGCCTTGCAAAAGGTCAAGGCAGATTTTGAGAAGCATGATGTGGTTTTGCTTCATGGTGTGACCTCCAGCGGGAAAACGGAACTGTATATCCGGCTCATCGAGGAAACCATTGCCCGCGGAGAGCAAGTGCTTTACCTCCTTCCGGAAATCGCACTAACAGCTCAAATCATCAACCGTTTGCAACAGAAGTTCGGAAGCCGGGCAGGGATTTACCATTCACGGTTTAATCCGATGGAACGCACGGAGGTTTGGCACAACCTTTTACAGGGAGGGATTCACTCAAGCGATGAAAAAATTCGGTATGATCTGGTACTGGGACCACGTTCGGCCATGTTTCTTCCCTTTCAAAAACCCGGACTGATCATCATTGATGAAGAGCACGAGCCCAGTTACAAGCAGTATGACCCAGCCCCACGCTACCATGCGCGGGATGCGGCCATATATCTGGCCTCGATGCACGGCGCCAAGGTGTTACTGGGTTCTGCCACGCCATCTTTGGAGGTCTTTGCCAACGTAAAATCGGGACGCTATGGTTATGCCCGTATCGACAAGCGTCACGGCGATGTGATGATGCCCGAAGTTCTGATTGCAGATATCCGGCGTGACACCAGGAGCCGGGCAATGAAGTCCCACTTTTCACCCATGCTTTTCAACGCCATAGAAGAGGCATTGAAAGCCGGTGAACAGGTGATCCTCTTTCAAAACCGCCGTGGCTTCTCACTCCGTATCGAATGTGACATCTGCGAATGGCTCCCCGAATGCCACCAATGTGATGTTAAGCTTGTATATCACAAAAAGATCAATAAACTGAAATGCCATTATTGCGGATTTAGCAGCACCCCTCCGGGATCCTGCCCGACGTGCGGTTCTACAGACATCAAAATGAAGGGATTTGGCACCGAAAAGATCGAAGAGGAGCTGCCCCTATACTTCCCGGATGCGCTGATTGCAAGGATGGACCTGGACACAACACGGTCTAAAAATGCTTACAGGCGGATCATTGAAGACTTTGAGCAACGGAAAACAAACATCCTGGTTGGTACGCAAATGATCAGCAAAGGGCTCGACTTCGACAATGTAGGTGTGGTTGGAATCCTGAATGCCGACAACATGCTGAATTTCCCCGATTTCAGGTCGCACGAAAGGGCATTTCAGCTGATGGCACAGGTGAGTGGACGTGCAGGGAGAAAGAAGAAAAGGGGTAAGGTAATCATTCAGAGCTATCAGCCAATGCACCCGGTGATACAGCAGGTCACAACCAACGATTATGACGGCATGTACAAGAACCAGGTTGCTGAAAGAAGGTCGTATAACTATCCGCCATTCAGTCGCATGATCATCCTTTCCGTTGTTCACGCGGATGAAAAACTGGTTAACAAGGCATCAGATCACCTCACATCATTATTAAAAAAAGCATTCCCAAAACAGGTTCTTGGACCGGAATATCCGATTGTATCAAGGATTCGAAATCAATACATCAAAAACATTATGATAAAAATGAAACGCCGCCCGGAGCTGGCCAAAGACAAGCAGGAGCTGCAGCAACTGATTTACAATTTCCTCAAAATTAAAGACTATAAGCCCGTTCGTGTAGTTTTTGATGTTGATCCGGTTTAAATCAATCTTCAACCAGGATGTATACATCCTCCCCCTCTTTTTTCATCAGGTATTTTTCTCGTGCGAAACGCTCCAGCGCATCGGGGTCCCCTTTCAGTTCTTCGATGGCTGTGCTGTCGCGAAGGATTTCATGACGGTAAAAGTCGCGCTCTATCCGCAACTCTTTTAGCTGACGCCGAATGCGCCACTGCTGCATAAAATTGTGTGTGTCAAAAAACAACAACCATACAAGCGCAACTACAAGAGCCAGCAAGTATTTATTGCGTATCCAAGACGGAATTCTGTTCCACATACCGGGGAGCTTTCTACAAAGGTAAGGAATTATCAAAAACGGGACTTGACAACCGGCATTTTAATGCAGTCCTTTTACACGTGCTTTTCCTGCAACGAAATCTTTCAGATAAAAGGGTTCAAAGTAGGCCAGGTTAACAAAATCTTTCTGTTTCCATTTTTTCTCAGCTTCAGAAACCATCCCTTTTGCCGATGGCCATATCTCTTTCAAAAACAAAGCATTTTTACTTTGAATTACGGAGCGGCATTTTGCGGCACCATCGCCAAAAAACATGATCTTTTTGCTTTCAAGTTCCTTTTTAAAACTGTTTCCGTCAATTATGGCGGCCACTGTTTTCTTGACCTGGTTGTGTTTGCTGTCGAAAAGTGCGTAATAAACCTCCATCCGCCTGGCGTCGATCATGGGGCAATAGAGCAACTCCAGGGAATTGGGATTCAGATACCCTTTACATACTGTTACCTGATTTCTTGCAACCACGGCCAACGCCTTCATGGTGTTAACAGCAATCAACGGAATGTCAAGTGCATAACAAAGGCCCTTGGCCGCAGACACACCGATCCGAAGGCCTGTATAAGAACCCGGACCACTGCTAACGGCGACGGCATCAAGCTGACCAGGTGTTACCTCTGCCGTTGCCAACAGCTCTTGAATGAAAACCGTTAACAGGGTGGAGTGTGCATAATCCTTATCAACGCTTTCGCGCAGTGCAAGCATTTGGCCATCCCGGGAGAGCCCGGCAGAACATGCCTTTGTGGTTGTTTCTATGTGAAGTAACAATGGCACTACCTGAACAGATCCTGACGTTGAACCTTTATTACGGCATCCTGGTCTTTCAGGTCTCTGGACACGAGTCTGTAAGGCCCAGTGATCACCTCCTGTCCCTCTTCAAGGCCCTCCCTGATGTGGATATATTGAGTATCTTGTATGCCGGAGCGCACCTCTTTTTGAACGGCTTTACCTTCTTTATAAAGAAAAACATATTCCTTAACCCGGCTTCTTCCCTGGGTGCCATCTTCCTGTTCCTGTTCTTCTTCATTATTGCGACGGGTATCTTCCCTTGTGGTTACTGCCTGAATGGGAACACTTACTGCCTGATATTCGCTATGGGTCTGAATATCGACCGTGGCAGACATTCCCGGCCGGAACGGAGACAAGTGCGGACGGTCTTCACGCATGAGGTGGTTGTAAGATTCGAGCAACATGCGAATCCGCACCTCAAAATTGGTGACCTGGTCTGTACCAAGACCCTCTCCCAATGCCGAATTAGCAATTGCTGTTACCACACCGCGGAAAGTCTCTCCAAAAAAAGCATCAATCTGAATATCTGCCATGTCCCCTTCGTTGACACGCACAATGTCATTTTCATTTACATCCACTTTAACCTCCATCACATTCAGGTTGGCGATTCTGATAATTTCCGTTCCGGCAAACTGTGATGTCCCCACCACCCTTTCACCGATCTCTGCATCCAGGCGGGAGACTGTACCGTTCATTGGAGCATAAAGATTTGTTTTTGACAGGTTGTCCCGGGCTTCTGTCACACCGGCCTCAGCACTTTTAACCTGAAACTCGCTTGCAATGACACTTTGGCGGGCTGCCTCCACATCTGCCTCTGCAACCAGATATTGTGAGCGGGCTGTGTCGTATTCCGCCTCAGAAATGGCATTTTGTTCAAAAATCTGTTTGTTCCTGCGGTAGTTGGCACTCGCATTGATAAACTGCGCTTCTGCCTGCAGCATGCGCGCCCTTGAGTTGGCAAGATTTGCCTTTGATGTGTTCATCGCTGCTTCCATCCTGTCGAGCGCGGCTTCGTAAATGTCAGGATTTATCCGCGCAAGGAGCTTGCCACGTTCCACGAAGTCACCCTCTTCAACATTTAGCTCAATGATCTCACCGGAAACATCCGGACTCATCTTTACCTCAGTCACGGGACGAACACGTCCGCTGGCCGTTACTATTTCAACAATGTCCCTAAGCCCTGCGGCTTCAACCGAAACACGCACACCCTCCTGCGAACCGACAAATCCGGCCCTGCGGCCAATAATAATGACTGCGATCAGAACCCCAAAGGCGATCAAGGCTATTGTTAACAATTTGTTGCGTTTCATCTTAATTCGGATTGGTTTTTTTCTTGTTTTGATGGTCGTATGATTTCATTCAGGAATTTTAATTCAGGCTTAAAGGGTTGCCGATATAAAACTCGATTATCTGTGTGCGGAATACGTAGTCGTATTTTGCCTGCAGCATCTCCGACTGTGCAGCGGTCAGTCTGTTTTTTGCATCATTGTATTCCAGCGAGTTAACCATGCCAACGTTAAAACGCTGCTCGGTATACCGAAATGCTTCTTGCAGGGCATCCACGTTTTTTTGTGTGGCCTGGTATCGGAGAAATGCAGCAAGGGCATCCTGGTGTGACTGCTCGATGGTTTTGTAAAGCTGGTCACGAACAAGCTGCCTTTGCAGTCGGGCTTGTTCCATTCCGATGCGGGAACGCCCTATGTTTGAACTTACCTGATAATTGTTGAATATCGGAATGCGAAGAAACAGGCCAACGCTTCTGTTCAGGTTTTCATCCATCTGGTCCCAGAAAGGGACCACTTCGGTTTGAAAGTTAAAGGCAGGCGCAAAAACCGCTTCACCCGATGCTGTTTGTCCGATCATTTGGGGATCTGCCTCTATGACTTCACTGATTTGCAGTCTGGCTTCGGAGTATCCGGTTCCCATACTACCGCTCAGCGACAATACAGGGCTTCTTGCTCCCCGGGCAATCTCGTATGTCTTTTCGGCGCTGGCAAGCTGAATGTCGGCAGAACGGATTCCCGGCTGAATCTGACTGGCAGATTCATATATCTGCAGCGGTGACTGTTCAAGTGTAGCACTGGGTTCCATTTGAACATCGGGCACGTCAATTTCGAAGGCGCTGTCTTCTCTGAGGTCAAGCAACTGCATCAGGTCCAGGTATGCAAGACGGAGTTGGTTTTCAGCATTGACCAGCTGAAGCTCTTCTGTTGCTTGCTGTGCCATGATGGTGAGCAGGCTTCCTCGTGCAAGCGTTCCGGCATCAACAAGTTTTTCAGTCCGGTCAACCTGTTGACGGGTAATCTCAAGCTGGCTGGAAGCGATCTCAACGAGCTCTTTTGCAAACAGGATCTGCAAATAGGATGATGCAACAGCAAGGGAGATATCCTGTTCCATCAGCTCCACGTCATACTGACTGGCTTGCAGGTCAAATCTGTCCCTTTCAATGCTGTTTCGAATCTGAAATCCACCAAACAGGGTTACGCCACTACTGAGACTGAAGTTGTTTGTTTGCACCCTTTCTGTAGCAAACTCATTGGTAATGGGATCCAGGGTGCGCCCGTAATTATAGCTGTGCGAAGCGTTTGTGTTCAAGTTGGGAAAGCGCGTCGCCCTGGTTTGCCGCAGGTTTACTTCAGCAAGTTGCACACCAAGCTTTTGTTGCTGGATGGTCAGGTTGTTTTCCACAGCATGATTTATACAGTCTTCCAGTGTCCAGCCATTATTTTGCTGCGCCTTTGCATCAAAAAGAAAAAGAAAAGACAAAAAAAAGACAAGGCTTTGTAAGTAGAGTGCTTTCATGGTAATCGTTATGGTTGGATGATCAAGATAACATATCATACAAAAGTATAAAACAAAAGCAGATAATTAAGCATCAAATCCATTATTTGCATGTTTTTATAAACATGATGGCTGTAATTTTTGTTATGGTAATAGTTTCACTTAAAACAAATGATTGTGAACAAAAACAGGACCAAAATCATCCTTAGCGGACAAACAGGCTTTCTGGGCAGCAATTTATCCTCTTTTCTTAACGATTCAGGTTATGATGTTGTTGGATTGGGTCGAAAAGATTTTCTTTTAGAACCAGATGCTCTGGTGGGCAAACTGGAGGGTGCCCAGGTTATCATACATCTTGCCGGAGCACCCATAATCGGCAGATGGACGGTATCCTACCAAAAAGAGATTTATGATAGCCGCATATTAACAACACGAAAGCTTGTTGCAGCAATGGGGCTGTTGAAGCAAAAGCCCGATGTTTTCTTGTGTGCCTCTGCTGTTGGTATTTATCCCGATCAGGGGCTGCACGATGAAAGCAGCGGTTTGGTTTCTGAGGGTTTTTTAGGGGAGGTATGCACTGATTGGGAGGCTGAGGCAAAACGGGCAAGCAAAATGTGCCGCACAGTAATGTTGCGTTTTGGGGTTATGTTGGGGCAAAGTGGCGGTGCACTGAAAAAAATGGCGCTCCCTTTCAAGTTCGGTCTGGGCGGACGCATAGGATCGGGTAAACAAATGATGTCGTGGATACACATTGAAGATGTGCTTGCAGCGATACATTTTGCCATTACACAACCAGGGATAAAAGGACCTGTCAATGTCACTTCGCCGAATCCTGCCTCAAATCGGATTTTTACAAAAACGCTGGCAAAAGTTATGCGGCGTCCTGCATTGTTTCCGGTTCCTTCGTTTATGCTACGGCTGGTTTTCGGTCAGGGAGCAATTGTGCTCACCGGAGGACAAACAGCCATACCGAAAAACCTTCAGGAAAGTGGTTTTGTTTTTAAATATCCCGAGCTTGAACCGGCATTACGGGATCTGCTTTGAGAGCAGCGCGAAGGCCCTACTTCGGGGTTTTACATAACATTTGCACATCTTCACA
>SKTA01000028.1 GCA_007122745.1 Bacteroidales bacterium | reverse complement strand
TACAACGAGAAAACTTGTAGGGACAGCGCTTGAGCTGTCCAAAATGTAAAGTAAAATGCGCACTAAAAACATAGTTATTAACCCCGAAAAGTGTAAACAAAATTCAGGACGGGTCAGGGAGCTGAGAGAGGGAATGAAATGTATATTTCGGTGCACAGGTCAAGCCCTGTGCTTACTAGTGGAATAATTTTAACCTTAATCTTAATCCCGAATCGCAAACTCTCGGGACTTCGCTTACGCTCAGCCTTAATCTTAATCTTAACCTTAACCTTAACCTTAACCTTATGGATCAAGCGGCATTGGAGAAAGAAAGGACGGAAATTGTAAAACGTTACCGTTCGCTGCTGTCTGTTTGCCGTCCCAGTATGAGCAAAGAGGGGCGCAAACTGATTAGACAAGCCTTTGTTTTTGCCGCAAAAGCCCATATAGACCACCGTCGGAAAAGTGGAGAGCCCTATATTTATCACCCGATTGCCGTGGCACGTATTGTGGTGGAGGAAATTGGCCTGGGTGCAACCAGCGTAGTTTGTGCACTCCTGCATGATGTGGTGGAGGATACAGACTACACGCTGGATGATATCAGGAACTATTTCAGTGAGGAGATTGCACGGATCATTGATGGGTTGACAAAAATATCAGGAATTTTTGATCAAACCAGTTCGGTACAGGCAGAGAATTTCAGGAAAATGCTGCTCACCCTTTCGGATGATGTGCGGGTGATCCTTATCAAACTTGCGGATCGCCTGCATAACATGCGAACACTCGACTCCCTCCCTCCAAGAAAACAACTGAAGATTGCAAATGAAACACTTTACCTGTTTGCCCCCCTTGCACACAGACTCGGATTTCATGCAATAAAGAGCGAGCTGGAAGACCTCGCCATGAAATACACAGAGCCCGAAGTGTATCAGACAATTGTCCAGAAGCTGGCCGATACAAAAGAACAACGTACCCGGTTTATTCAGTCTTTTACCCAGCCGATCAGAAAAGTCCTCCAAAGGGAAAATATGGATTTTGCAATCCAGGCAAGAACAAAGTCGATCAGTTCCATATGGGGTAAAATGAAGAAAAAAGAGGTCCCCTTTGAGGAAGTATACGACATCTTTGCCGTTCGCTTTATCCTGAATTCGCCCGAGTACAGAGAAAAAGCCGATTGCTGGAAAGCATACTCCATTGTTACCGATATCTATCAGCCAAATCCTGACCGCCTGCGCGACTGGATCAGTACACCTAAGGCCAACGGCTATGAATCACTTCATACTACAGTGATGAGCCGGCAAGGGAAATGGGTGGAGGTTCAGATCAGAACCGTTCGCATGGATGATGTTGCAGAAAAAGGTTATGCCGCACACTGGAAATACAAAGAGTCTAAATCAGGTGAAAGTGGTATCGACAAATGGTTGCGTAGAATCCGGGAAATACTGAAAAGTGCTGAAACGGATGCACTTGACTTTATTGATGATTTCAAACTTAATCTTTTTTCTGATGAGATCATCGTTTTTACACCGAAAGGAGAACTTCGCACACTCCCAATGAGCTCTACAGCCCTGGATTTTGCTTACAGCATCCATACCCAGGTGGGGAACAACTGCCTGGGTGCAAAAGTAAACCATAAGCTTGTGCCACTTAGTCAGCAATTAAAAAGTGGAGACCAGGTTGAGATCATCACATCAAAAAAGCAACAACCAAAAACAGACTGGCTAAATTACGTTACTACTGCCCGGGCCAAAGGGAAAATTAAGTCAGCACTAAAAGAACAAAGGAAAGCGCAGGCGGAGGAGGGAAAGGAGATCCTGGAAAGAAAACTCAGACATTTCAAGATCGATAACAACCCGGAGAATATCCAAAAGCTCGTTGATTACTTTAAACTTTCAGCACCGCTTGACCTTTATTACGATGTTGCAACGGGAAAAATTGGCCAGAAAGAGCTGAAAACTTATGCTTCCGAACAGGAAAAAGGAGGGCTTCTCAGTTATTTACGAAACCCATTTGCCCGTACAAAGGAAACACAGGCCGAAAAAGAAACAGCAGTTGACCCGATTCGCAAACAGCTTAAGGAAAAACCGGACACCTTGTTGATTGGCGACAGTATGGAAAACCTGACCTACTCCATTTCCCCTTGCTGTAACCCCATTCCGGGAGATGATGTGTTTGGCTTTGTCACCATACATGATGGTATAAAAATCCACAGGAATAACTGCCCCAATGCCGTGCAGCTGATGTCAAAATACGCCTACCGGATCGTCAAAGCCAAATGGGTCACCGATCAATCCATCGCCTTCCTGTCGGGGATAAGGGTTAAAGGGATCGATGAACTGGGGCTTTTGAAAAACCTTACAGACACCATCTCCAGCGAATACAACGTGAATATCAGGAATATCCATTTTGATACACATCACGGCACGTTCGAAGGGGTTGTGATGCTCTACATCAATGATACCAAGAGACTCAATAACCTGATCCGGAAGATCAAAAAGATTAAAGGAGTAGAGAAAGTTTCAAGGATCGGCAAGATGGAATCTGAATCCTGAAATATTTCGGTGCACAGGTCAAGCCCTGTGTCTACAATTGGAAAAATCTTAATCTTAACCTTAACCTCAACCTCAACCTCAACCTTAGTCTTAACCTTAACAAGTTGTTATTTAAAAACATTTCAAATAATAATTTTTTGTTATCTTTATACCCTGTTTCGTGCCGAAAAGCTGAAAAGAGATTTGTTTACCTGTAAACATGCTTGTCATGATGCAAAAAGAGAAAGAAACCGGTGTATTTGAGAATGTAAAAAGCATTTTTTCTGCCTACCTGCAGAACAATGGTCACCGGCGTACACCCGAAAGGTTCACCATTTTAAAGGAGATCTATTTAACCGATGGGCATTTTGATGTAGAGTCGTTGTACATCAAAATGAAAAACAACAAATACAGGGTGAGTCGTGCTACCCTCTATAATACAATTGACCTGCTCGTTAAGTGCAATCTGGTTCTTAAACATCAGTTTGGCAGAAATGTAGCCCAGTTTGAAAAATCTTATAAATACAGGCAGCATGACCACCTGGTTTGTTCAAACTGTGGAAAGGTATTCGAGTTTTGTGACCCGCGGTTACTGGCCATACAAGACTCAGTAAGCGATTTGTTCAACTTTGAGGTCAGTAAACGTTCCCTTGCATTTTTCGGCTCCTGTAAATCGTGCCAAAAGCTTGAAGAAAAATCTGACTGATTCCGCTTTATTTGCCCTTCATGTGATTTATTCCTGTCTTTTTGTTTGCACTCTGTATAAAATATGCTATTTTTGATTTTACACAATTAACCAAATCGTAAAATCATGAAAGAAACAAACAGAGCTGACGTTCTGCTGGGCTTGCAGTGGGGCGATGAAGGTAAGGGTAAAATTGTAGATGTGTTGACGCCACATTATAAAATGGTTGCACGTTTTCAAGGGGGGCCAAACGCGGGCCATTCCCTGGCTTTTGAAGGGAGGAAATATATCCTACATACCATCCCTTCGGGTATTTTTCATCAAGGGTGTTTAAATGTGGTTGGCAATGGTGTTGTTGTTGATCCTTATATTTTCAGCAAAGAAATTGACCAGCTTGAGCTTTCTCCTGAATACCTTCAACAATCTCTGTTTATTTGCAGTAAGGCCCATTTGATTTTGCCTTCTCACCGTTTGCTTGATGCAGCGTTTGAACTCAAAAAAGGAAAACTAAAAATTGGAAGCACACTAAAGGGAATCGGCCCTGCCTATACGGATAAGGTTGCCAGAAGCGGTATCCGGCTTGGTGATGCCTCTTGTGCAGATTTCCAGGAGCATTATGAAGCGTTAAAAGCTGAACATGTTTCGCTTTCTGTAAGCCTGGGTTATGTCGTGAAAGATCTTAAGCTTGACGGATTAAGTTTTGATGAATATGAACATGAATGGTTTAAGGGGTTGGAGCGTTTGCTCTCTGTTCCCCAGGTGCAAAGCGAACTGTTTGTAAATGAAGCACTCGATAAAGGGGCCAGGGTGTTGGCTGAAGGGGCTCAGGGAACACTTCTCGATATTGACTTTGGCTCCTATCCATTTGTAACATCTTCCAGCACCATTGCAGCAGGTGCCTGTGTGGGCCTTGGACTGGCTCCTTCCCGTATTGGCGAGGTTTTTGGCGTTTTCAAAGCCTATTGTACACGTGTCGGTAGTGGCCCTTTCCCAACAGAACTACTCGACGAATCGGGTGAACACCTGCGCAAACTGGGCCACGAGTTCGGTTCCACTACAGGAAGACCCCGGCGCTGCGGTTGGCTTGATCTGCCTGCACTCAGGTATGCTGTCATGATCAATGGTGTAACCCGGCTCATTATGACAAAGGCAGATGTGCTGAATCAAATGGAAACGATAAAGGTTTGTACCTCTTATGAAGTAGATGGCAATCCGACAGAGATATTGCCACCTGCCTGCAATCTGAAAAACGCCAAACCTGTTTATACGGAACTTAAAGGATGGACAGCAGAACTGGATCAGATTGAAACCTTCGAACAGCTTCCACAACCATTGCTCGACTTCATCAGTATGATAGAAGACTTTGTCGGACTAACGATTGATATTATTTCGCTGGGCCCCGACCGGAAACAAACACTATTCAGACAAGGGGCAGGCATCCTTGAAAGATTATCCAGAAAGGTGT
>SKTA01000183.1 GCA_007122745.1 Bacteroidales bacterium | reverse complement strand
GTGATCGAGAGCATCTCGCGAATCGAACCTGCAGAGATGAATGAGGCTTTCTATGACAAAGTAGCTCCGGGAAAAGAGATCAAAACGGAAGAGGATTTCAGGAAATTCGTTGAGGAACAGATTGAAATGCAGTATCAGACCGATGTCGACAAGCATTTTCGCAATGTGGTATCTGAAAAGCTTATCGGGATCACAGAACTGCCTTTGCCGGACTCTTTTCTAAAAAAGTGGCTTCTTGAAAACAACAAGGAGGAATTGACCGCGGAGAAGGTAGAAGATGAGTTTGAGAAAGCTGCCGACACCTTCAGATGGCAACTGATCGAAAACCATCTCATCAAAAAATATGAGATTGAAGTGAAGCCCGAGGAGGTTAACAGCGAGCTGGAGTATTTCATCAAGGCGCAGCTGGCCCAGTATGGTCAGACAGACATCCCCCAGGAGATTTTGGATAAATACGTAAAAGAGCTTGGCAGCAAGCAGGAGGAGGTGAAAAAGGTTTATGACCATCTTTTCGACAAAAAACTGATGACACTCTTTAAGGATAAACTGAAATTGAATGAAATTAAGATGGAGATGGATGAATACGTGAAAATGGTCAATAAAAAATACAGTCCTGATACCCAGGAACCCGATGCAGATTCAGAAAAAGAAACCCCAAAAGAATAAACCATGAGCAGAGCAGAAGATTTTCATAAATACGCGATCCGCCACAGGGGGATCAGCAGCATTACCATGCACGACTATACTTCGGTATATGGCAATTATATCAGTCCGACCATTATCGAGGAAAGACAATTGAATGTGGCTACGATGGATGTATTCAGCCGTCTGATGATGGACCGGATCATTTTTCTTGGTGTGCCGGTCAACGATTATGTGGCCAACATCATCCAGGCGCAGCTGCTTTACATGGAATCAGTGGATCCAAAGAAAGACATTCAGATATACCTGAATACGCCGGGAGGATCGGTATATGCCGGTCTTGGTATTTATGATACCATGCAGTACATTGCACCCGATGTTGCCACCATTTGTACCGGAATGGCCGCCTCGATGGGAGCAGTTTTGCTGAGTGCCGGAACAGAAGGCAAGCGCACCGCTTTGAAGCACAGCCGCATTCTGATCCATCAGCCCATGGGTGGTGCCGAAGGGCAGGCATCAGACATTGAGATCACTGCCAGGGAGATCCAGAAGATCAAAAAGGAACTCTATGAGATCATCGCCATGCATTCAAAACAAGACTATAAGAAGATATGGAAGGATGCAGACCGTGATTACTGGATGACAGCTACCGAAGCCAAGGATTATGGTATGATCGATGAGGTGTTGATTTCCAACAAAAAACCTTCTGAAAAATAATATAGTTATGGCAAAGCGATCGGGAAACACACCGAAAGATACCAGAAAATGTTCTTTCTGCGGCCGTGAGGGTGAAAATGTGGATATGCTAATTTCGGGCATTGACGCACATATCTGCGAACGTTGTGTGGACCAGGCATCCCAAATTGTTCAGGAGGAAAAGTCGCGGTTCGACAAGGCCAAAATTCCCTCATTTAAGCTTTTTAAGCCGGTGGAGATCAAAAAGCACCTCGATCAGTATGTGATTGGTCAGGAGGATGCCAAAAAGGTATTGTCGGTTGCCGTTTATAACCATTTTAAGCGCATCAACCATACACCTCCCGGTAGCGATGATGTGGATGGCATTGAACTTGAGAAGTCAAACATTGTGATGGTGGGCGAAACAGGAACGGGTAAAACTTTGATGGCAAGAACCATTGCAAAAAAAATGAAGGTGCCGTTCTGCATTGCTGATGCGACAGTGCTCACCGAAGCCGGCTATGTGGGTGAGGATGTAGAAAGTATTCTTGTTCGCCTGTTACAGGTTGCCGATTATGATGTTGTTGCTGCTGAGCGGGGTATCGTATTTATTGATGAGGTGGATAAGATTGCCCGCAAAAGTGATAACCCCTCGATCACAAGGGATGTTTCGGGTGAAGGTGTTCAGCAGGCGCTCCTTAAACTTCTGGAGGGAGCCATAGTGAATGTGCCGCCGCAAGGGGGCAGGAAGCATCCAGAACAAAAAATGATCCAACTGAATACGCAAAACATCCTCTTTATCTGCGGAGGAGCGTTTGATGGCATTGAGAAAAGAATCATGTCGCGCATGCAGGCAAATGCCATTGGATACGGCGCTGCCAAAAGCGGACGCATCGACCGGGATAACATTTTGCAGTACATTGCGCCCCAAGACCTGAAAAGCTTTGGCCTCATCCCTGAGCTTGTTGGCCGCATGCCTGTGCTCACATACCTGAATCCGCTTGATCGCAATGTATTGCGGCAGATACTTACCGAACCGAAAAACTCACTGGTGAAACAGTATGTCAAACTGTTTGAAATGGATAACATGAAACTGGTGATTGATGATGCTGTGTTCGAGTATATCGTTGATAAGGCTGTGGAGTTCAAACTCGGTGCCCGTGGCTTGCGTTCCATCTGTGAGCTGATTATGCTGGATGCCATGTATGAGATCCCCTCTTCAAAAAATAACGAGGAAACTTTTCATCTGACCATTGATTACGCAAGACAGCGTATCGATAAGGCTGAACCCGGGCGGCTTAAAGTTGCATCTTGAGTGGCTTTTCATTTGCAAATCTGAAAAATATTTCTTATATTCAATCGTTTTGTTGATAAGAATGGTTTCACAATCCATTTAATCATAACGATTAGTATAAATGCTATGCGTACCATAATAAGCCTACTCTGTTTTGCCCTGTTTTCCGTTGCGGTTAATGCTACAGAACCGGCGCAGCAAAAGCCTGTATCGGGAGAAACAGTAGCTGCACGTGTCGAGAATGGAGATACGCTGTTTTTTATTGAACTGCAGCCTGTTGATGTTGTTGCACCCAGGGTGTTTGACAGCAGGTTGGAAGCCTGGCGTTACAACAGGTTGGTTCGCAATGTAAAAGCTGCATATCCCTTTGCAAAATTGGCAGGTGAAATGTTTGAGGAGTATGGAGAATACATTATGTCTCTGGAAAGTGACCGGGAACGGCGCAGGTTTGCTAAGGAGATGGAAAGGGAAATCAGGGAGGAGCTTGAGGATGATTTAAAACGGCTAACGGTGACACAGGGGTTTATCCTGATTAAACTGATAGACAGGGAAACCCGTTATACCACTTATGATATACTTAAAGATTACAGGGGAACCTTTTCTGCCATCTTCTGGCAATCGCTCAGCCGGCTTTTTGGCTTAAGCCTGAAAACGGAATATGATCCTTATGGATCGGACAGAAAGATTGAGGAGATTGTGCAGATGATTGAGGCAGATCAGTTGTAATTGTTGTATTATTTTCCACGCCCCTGTGCGATGATCAGTGCAGTGTAGATCAGTATTTTAAAATCCACGGCCAGCGACATGTTTTCCAGGTATAGCAGATCATACTTGAGCCTTTCGATCATTTCATCCACGTTTTCAGCATATCCGTACTTTACCTGTCCCCAGCTTGTTACTCCTGGCTTAATTCGCTGAAGAAGTTTGTAGTGCGGGGCTTTCTCCACGATTTTATCGATGTAGTATTGCCGCTCCGGACGTGGACCGACCAGAGACATGTAGCCCAGCAGCACATTGTAAAACTGGGGGATCTCATCAAGGCGCACTTTTCGCATAAATCTGCCAAAGCGGGTGATACGCGGATCATTTTCGCAGGAAAGTTGTGGCCCATTTTTTTCGGCATCCACATACATGGAACGGAATTTATGCATCATAAAAGGTTTTCCGTGACGCCCAATACGCTCATGCTTGTAAAACACAGGTCCTTTCGAGGTTACCTTGACAATGATCGCGGTTATCAGAAATACGGGCGAAAGCAAAACCAGGCAACAAATGGAAACCACAATATCAAACAACCGCTTAATGGATTGTTGCCAGGGGGGCATAAGACCCGCCTGGATCTGAATTAGCGGGGTGCCAAAAATGGAGGTCATCTTAACAGACCCAAGTAAAATATCATGCATCTCCGGGATGATCTTTACCAGTATGTCGGTCGAATACAGGTCGGTAAGGATCTTGCTGATCTTCTTATTTTCCCGTGACTCCAGGGCGATGATTGCCTCTTCAACCTCATGCTTTTCAATAATCTCCTTTACCTGATCAATACTTCCCAGATTAGGCAGCAGCGACTCAAGCGGATATCGATCGTATTCCTGCACAGTAATAAAGCCAATAAGTTTGTTCCCTGAAGAATGCTTTTGTGATGCCAGCTCTTTTACAATCTCTACGGCCTGTTTCTGACTTCCGATAATGATTGTATTGAAGCCGATCCTTCGATTGTGGATCTTACGGATGATCCTGGTTGATAATATGAACCGGAACAATGCGGTGATAAATACGTGGAGTACATAATAGAGGATGAGCGACTGGTAATAGCCTTTTGATGCTGTAACTTCCTGGTCCAGTAAAATAACAAAATAAATAACCAAAACACCAATGGCAGAGATGAAAACCGTTTGCCCGAATTGGCCCAAACGGGAACGCCTGAAAATAGATTTGTATGAGCCGCTCAGGTAATATAAGAGCAACCAGAACAGTGGAATGATCACAAGACCAAACAGCAGGTTCTCCTGCACAAAGATCTGCTCTTTAATCCTGTTAAAGGCAAAACCGTTGTTTGCACT
>SKTA01000093.1 GCA_007122745.1 Bacteroidales bacterium | reverse complement strand
TGGGGTAAAAACACGGTAAGGCTGACGGTTTTCCGGGTTCACCAAAACAGCATCCTTGTGCATCACCAGGTGATCAAGACAGGAATAAAAATCCACACCCAGATTTTTCAACATACGGGAAACTTGTTCATCCCTTGTGCGACCGTATGGTTCATGATCCTCATTGCAATAAACTGCCCGGACATGATGTTCAGCGCATAAGGAGGCCAAAACTTCAACCGGCTTTCCTTTTCTGACCAGCATTCCCCTCCCCTGCTTCTGCAATGCATGTTGGATATCCTGCAAAGTCTTATGGATGAAGGCAACCCTATGATCATCACGTGGCAAAGGTTCCAATATATCATCATCAAAAACAAAAAGGGGAACAACCGGATAGCCGCTATTCAATGCAAGATATAACCCTTTGTTGTCGTGAAGCCGCAGATCACGACGAAACCAATGGATAACAACGGGTTTTGAATTTTTCATTGATCCCCCCTTAAGTTTAGTTTCAATTCAAAGAAAAACTATCTTTGCACAAAGCAGAACAGCAACAAAAATAGAGAAATCTAAACATCTAACCTCTCTTTTTACTGAATGTTCAATGGCAACTGCTATGAATGAGATCCTGTATGAAGGGTATTTCGCCTTGTTTCTGATCATCACCTTGGGTATCATGCTCGGGGCGGTGAGATTCAGAGGGTTCAGCCTCGATCTGTCGGCCGTAGTGTTCGTTGCCCTGATCATGGGGCACTATGGTATCCTGGTACCCGAAGCCTTCCAAACCATTGGCCTGATGTTTTTCATTTTTACTATTGGCATACAAGCCGGACCCGGTTTTTTTGATGCTTTCCGAAAAACAGGCCGTCAATTTCTGGGAGTTTGCCTGTTGCTGGTCAGCACGGCAGCTCTATTAAGTTTTGGACTAAGCCGGATCTTCGGCCTGGATCCATTGTTGGGTGTTGGTATCTTTAATGGTGCGCTAACGAGCACTTCCGGACTTGCAGCCGCAATCGACGTTTCCGGATCCACCACGCCATCGATCGGTTACGGAGTTGTTTATCCGGCCGGTGCCATCATGGCCATTCTGACCATCCATTTGCTCCCTCTGATCTTTCGGGTAAACATGAAAAAGGAAGAGGATAGTTACCTTAAAAAATCACACGAAGACCATCCCGAAGTATCGGAAAGAAATTTTATTGTTGAAAATAAAAATATTGATGGGAAAACAATTGGTGAGCTTGGTGTTGGAAGCATGACACGCGCTGTGATCAGCAGGATCAAACACGGCGACAAAGTATATACTCCGGGTGAAAAAACCCGGCTATACCTTGGAGATATCCTGAAAATCGTTGGTACAGAAGAGGCTTTACGTAAAGTTGAACTGATGATCGGACCCAGAATCAACGCAAAGGTGCCTCAAGCCGTTGGCTACAGAATCAACTGGGTATTGGTTACCAGCAAAGAAGTGATCAACAAAAGTCTGAAAGAACTTAACCTTACCGCCTATTATAACGCCACCATCACCCGGATCCGGCGGAGTGGCATTGATATTTCTCCCGGTGGGAATACCACCCTCCGGTTTGGAGATAAAGTGCTGCTCGCCTGCGATGATGAGAACATGTCCAAAGTAATGAAGCTCTTGGGAAACAACGAAAAACGCCTTAGCGAAACAAACTTTTTGCCGATCAGTCTCGGAATTATTATTGGTGTCCTGCTAGGTGCATTGACAATACCTGTTTTCGGACTGTTTGAATTCTCACTGGGCATTACAGGCGGCGTGTTGACCACGGCTCTTGTGCTAAGTAAGATCGGAAAAACAGGTCCGGTTATATGGGCGATGTCGGGAGGCGCCAACAGCCTGCTGCGCAAATTGGGATTGCTGATGTTTCTTGCAACCGTTGGGACCCATGCAGGTGCACATATCGCTGAGGCATTGCAAGAATACGGATGGACCTTGCTGTGGACAGGCATGATGATCACGGTCATTCCAATGATCATCACCACCATGCTGGGCCACTTTGTGCTGCGCATTAATTTCGCAACACTGCTGGGCGTTGTGGCCGGCAGCATGACCAGCACACCTGCCCTTGCAGCCGCTGATGCCAAAACGGAAACGGATGCCGCCTCACTGGGCTATGCAACCGTTTATCCGTTGGCAATCGTTTTGATGATTTTATTTTCGCAATTATTGAGTGTTATTTAACTGAGGTCCAACTGCGCAAAATTCTGTTTCGTAAAGAAAAAATTATTCTTCCTTCCGTTGAATAACAACAACACGCTCCTTGCCATGGGCTTCCATCGCCTTTTCACCGGTAATGACCTCCACGCTTTCTACCTCATCTGCGGAAATCAGGTCATCGATAGTACCTTCCAGATCTTTATAAGAGCGCAACTTTCCATCCAGATAAAAATAAGCATCCTTCGGTATCTTCGATTCCATTGCTTCTGTTTCCTGGTTCAGCACAAAACGTACTGGCATGTTAAACTGCACACGAACAGCCTCTCCCCGCTGGTAGCCGGGTTCCCATTTGGGCATCATACCAACCACACGCACGGCCTCTTCATCGCAACCACCGCCAATGCCACGCAAAACCTGAATGTTTGATATGCTTCCGTCGGGTTCTACCACAAAACTCACAAATACGGTTCCCTGGATGCCGGCATCTTTCGCTGCCTCAGGATAACGCAGGTTGGTTTGTAAAAAATCCATCATCGCTGATGTACCGCCCGGAAACTCAGGTAATTCTTCAACAACAGTAAAGATTTGATCCTCTTCGTATGACTTTTCCTTGATTTCATCAACCTTTTCAAAAGTTGTTTCAGCCTCATCTTTTCCAAATTCGCATGATTGCAACACGAAGACTATGGCAAGAAGTGATGCCAGCATAAACATACCCATAAAGATCTTTACAGGACTTTTTTTCATTTTTTTGTTCATCATCATGATTCGTTTTTTTAAGGGTGGATAATTGAAAGGGGTTGTTAATAAAAAGTGAAATCCGCTCAAGTTTACGTGGAGCAGGAGTTTTTGATAGCTGATCTTGTCCACATGATCCTGATGCAGCGCATGCCGGTCTGCTTCATACTCATGCTGATACTTTAACTCACGGCGCAAATACCAAACGACAGGATGGAACCAAAAGAGGACGCGCAGCAACTCCACAACGATCAGGTCGATGGTATGTAGGTGTTTCGCGTGGCCAAGCTCATGCATGATCACAGGATAAAGATCATCTTGCTTTTGAAGTGCTTCAGGAATAAAAACGTAGGAGAAAAAGGAAAAGGGAGCTACATCTCCTTTGAGGAGAATCACCCGGGTTCCATAATAATCTCTGATCTCCGACTTGCTCACCCTGTAAAACAAATAAACCGTGCTGATAACCATCCGGAGGAACAGCATCAGGCTCACTGCCATTGCGAGATAAAGAATCAGTGAACGTGTTTCAAATATCCGAATCAACTCCTGTTTTGAATACTCAATCCCCTCAGATGCGCCAACAACAACTTCCGGCAAGCGAAACCCCTGGGCAGCCGTAGCGATGCTGCTGGATTGAATAGGAACCATTGAAAATGCAGCCAGGAAAACTGAGGCTATCATCCCTGTGAGTAGAAAAAAACGCGCCTGAGAAGGTGTTGCAAAGCGCCTGACAAATACAAAATAGACGAAAGCTGTGATCAGGAAACAGATTGATCCAAAAAACAAAAAATTACCGATGTTTTCCATGTTATTGTTTTTTAAATTTTACGACTGTTTGCTTCGGATCTCCTCTTCGATGATCTGTTTCAACTCCTCCAGTTCTGATGCGGTCATCCCCTTCTCATGCGAAAAGAAGGAAACCATCTGTCGCAATGAGTTGCCAAAATATTTCATCATGATCCCTTTCATCAGTATCCGGGTGTATGTCGCTTTTTGAACCAGGGGAAAGTATTCATGTGCTTTCCCATAGGCTTTATGTCCGATAAAGCCCTTTTCTTCAAGAATCCTTATTATTGTTGATACTGTTGTGTATGCAGGCTTTGGTTCACGAAACCTTCCCAGAATATCTTTTACGAACCCCGATTTGATCTCCCAAAGGATCTGCATCACCTGCTCTTCCGCTTTTGTTAATTCCTTCATGGTATGAAGATTTGTTCTTTGTTTATTGTTTATTGTTTATTGTTTATTGTTTATTGTTTATTGTTTTGCAAATATAACTAATTTTTTAGTTATGTAACTATTTTGTTAGTATTTAATAAAAAATATATCAAAAACCAAGCCAAAATTAAGGTTAAGGTTAAGTTTAAGGTTTAGTCGCTCTCAATCTCAACCTCAATCTCAATCTCAACCTCAATCTCAATCTCAACCTCAATCTCAACCTTAATTTTGAACTGAACCGATAATATATTATTTTTGACAGCAGACAGATAATTTCAACCATTATAGGGAATAGTGATTTATGGCAACAAACATGATAAACAACCCGGACAAAATCCGTGAGATTATTGACAAATGCGAGGTGTGTTATGTAGGTATGGTGGATTCCGAAGGGAAACCTTATGTTCTGCCGTTCAATTTCGGTTTTGAAGATGGTAGCATCTACCTCCACATGGCACAGCAAGGAAAAAAAATAGATGTATTGCGGAACAATCCCGAGGTGTGTGTCGCATTTAGCACCGATCACCGGTTGTTTCATCGCAATGAGGGTGTGGCCTGC
>SKTA01000190.1 GCA_007122745.1 Bacteroidales bacterium | reverse complement strand
CGACTGTAAGGTCTTTGTCTGCTTTTTGAAGCATCTGGCCAACAGAAGTCTTGCTTTCTTTGATAAACTCCTGGCTAAGCAGTGTGTTTTCCTTAAAGAACTTATTGAGTTTGCCCATGGCGATTTTTTCAAGCAATTCTTCCGGTTTGCCTTCCTGCTGTGCTTGTTCTTTTCCGATTTCAATCTCTTTGGCAACAATATCAGGAGCTACATCATCCTTGCTGAGGGCAACGGGTGCCATGGCAGCGATCTGCATGACCACATCCTTACCAATGGTGTCGACATCCTGAACATCTGTTTTGTTCAAGGCGGCGATGGCAGCAATTTTGTTTCCGGGGTGTGTGTAGGCAAAGGCTTTTGCGCCATTTACCATCTCAAAAACGCTAAGGTCCATCTTTTCTCCGGTTTTCCCAACCATATCTGTTACGCTTTCTGCTACGGTACGGCCGTTCATGTCGTGTGACATCAGGCATTCAAGTGTGTCGCATCCTTTCTCTATGGCCAGATCCAGAATGGCGGCTGTAAAGTCGATTACATCCTGATTTTGCGCTACAAAGTCTGTTTCGCAATTGAGCATGATGGCATACGCTTTGTCTTGGGCGTCATTGGTTTTGCTGAGCACTACACCTTCATTGGCTGCTCTTCCCGCCCTGCTGCTTGCAAGCTTTTGTCCTTTTTTGCGGAGGATGTCGGTTGCTTTTTCAAAATCTCCTTCTGCTTCTACCAGTGCTTTTTTGCAGTCCATCATACCGGCGCCGGTCGACTGGCGCAATTTGTTAACATCAGCTGCGGTTATTTTTGACATTGTTTGTTTTTTTGTTGTTGAACAAATTGTTTTACTATTGCTGTTTGCGAGGCCGTTTACCTCCGGGTCTTTTAGCACCCGGCTTACCTCCTCTTCCTTCTGAGACATCATCCTGATCCATCTTGGTTTTTTTTGCCAGTCGTGCTTTCTTTACAGCCAGCTCATCTTCGGTCAGGTCTTCATCGTCAGCTTTATCGATGGCCTGCAGTCGCTTTCTTTCTTTTTGCTCTTCCATTTCTTTTTCCTCTTCCTCTTCAGCAGCCTTGTCTTTGGCCATTTTGCGTTCTGCAAGACCCTCCTCAACGGCTTCAACCATCAGTTTAACGATGATATGAATTGATTTTGATGCGTCATCATTTGCAGGGATCGCGAAGTCAACATCCAATGGATTTGCGTTGGTATCAACGATTGCAAATGTTGGGATGTTAAGCTTTTTGGCCTCTGCTATTGCGATGTGTTCTTTACAAATATCGACCACAAAAACGGCAGCGGGAAGCCTGTTTAGATCTGAAATGCTGCCGAGCAGCTTTTCAAGTTTGGCGCGTTCACGCATCACCTGAAGGCGCTCACGTTTGGACATATTGTCAAATGTGCCGTCTGTAGACATTTTGTCAATAGCTCCCATTTTCTTCACCGCCTTGCGGATGGTAGCAAAATTGGTAAGCATACCACCGGGCCACCTTTCAGTTACGTAAGGCATGTTGATGGGCTTGATCAGCTCGGCAACAGTGTCTTTAGCCTGCTTTTTGGTGGCAACAAAAAGGATTTTTTTTCCTGATTTGGCGATCTGCTTTAGCGCGTTGGCTGCCTCTTCAATCTTGGTGATGGTTTTGTTGAGGTCGATGATATGGATGCCGTTGCGTTCCATAAAGATGTACGGCGACATGTTGGGGTTCCACTTCCGTTTAAGGTGGCCAAAATGTACACCGGCATCCAGTAATTCGTTATAAGTTGTTCTTGCCATGATGTAAGATAAAATGTTCTGATAATTGGTTTAACGTTTGCTGAACTGGAATTTTTTCCTTGCTTTGGGCTGTCCGGGTTTCTTCCTTTCAACCATGCGCGGGTCACGGCGCAACAAGCCCTTGGCCTTTAGCGGAGGCCTGTACTCAGCATCAATTTCTACAAGGGCTTTGGAGATTGCAAGCCTGAGTGCCTCAGCCTGCCCCCTGATGCCACCTCCATTCAGGTTAACCTTGACATCATATTTCCCTTGATTGTTTGTAATTTCAAAAGCCTGTTTTACCATATACCGGAGAATGCCGGTGGTGAAGTATTCGTCATACTCCTTCTTGTTCACGGTAATGTTGCCATTGCCAGGCTGCATGTATATTCTTGCAACAGCAGTTTTCCTTCTGCCTGAGGTGTTGATAACTTCCATGTTCTTATTTGATTGAATTGAGGTTGATTACTTTAGGTTGTTGTGCTTCGTGCGGGTGCGCATCTCCTTCGTAAACCCATAGGTTGCGGAACAGCTGGCTGCCCAAACGGTTTTTTGGCAACATCCCTTTGATGGCCTTTTCAACCATGGCAGTCGGCTTCTTTGCCATCATCTCTTTGGCTGATGTAAAGCGCTGTCCGCCAGGGTATCCCGTGTGGCGAACATATTCTTTCTGATCCCACTTGTTGCCGGTAAGAGTGATCCTTTCGGCATTGATGATAATCACATTATCACCGCAATCAACATGCGGTGTATAATTGGGCTTCAACTTACCCCTAAGGAGCACTGCCACCTTGGTGGCCAATCGCCCTAATACCTGGTCAGCAGCATCTACAAGTACCCACTCCTTGTTTACGGTGGCCTTGTTTGCCGAGACAGTCTTGTAGCTTAATGTATTCATTTTTGGCTTTATTTGCTATGTCTCTGTTTTAAATCAGTTTGTTAATATGCACCAAGCCCCTATTTAGGGGGTGCAAAGATAAAACTTAGTTTCGGATCCAACAAATTTATTAACAACAATTGTTAATAAATAGCGGATTGTATGCTTAGATAATAAAACGGGCTCAAAAATCAGGGTGCAAAGATAGGAAAAAAGTTTAAAAGTTTAGTTGTTGAGATGTTTAGATGATTAAAGTGAGAAAGCAAATTTGTTCCTGAAGTTTTCAAGTTCTTTTTTGAAGGAGATGGGAGGGATGTTCATCAGATGTAAGATCCGTTCATCAGGAATCACTTTGATCTCTCGCATGACCAGGTGCTGGTTCACGAAGATCATCTCCATGCCGGGGTAGATATCCTGGATTACACTGGCAATGTTTTCGATAGAGATGTTGTGCTCGCTCAGGTTGTATGTGCCGGAAGGCAGTTTGCGGGTTAAGAGGTTTGCAAGCGTATTCGCAACTTTGTCGACATGGATAAACGCGCGTTGCTGTTTGCCGTTCCCAGTGATCTGTATCCTGCCGATGAAATTGGCTGCGAACATAAAACGGTTGATGACCGCGTCAAAACGGACGCTTGGACTGTATCCATAAACATTACCGGAACGAATGATCCAGGCATCCATCTTATCAAAAAGACGCTCTACATGTGCTTCCCCGCGAAGCTTGCTGCTCCCGTAAAAGGTCTTTGGATCTGGCGGCGTTGTTACATCATTCATCTCTTCGGAGGCACCATATACGGACGTCGTACTGAGATACACAAATTTTTTCACCGGACTTTCTTCGACGGCATAAACAAGCTCTGCCGTTCCCCAGTGGTTGATCTGTTCAAAAAGATGTGAATTCTCCGTGGCCAGGGGTGTTGAAACTTTGGCAGCCAGGTGGTAGACCACATCAATATCCTGTAAAACCTGCCGGAGTTTCCTTGAATCAAGCAACTCTCCCCTGATCAGCTGCAGCTTTTTCGGTTCAAAACGGGTGTCGAGAAACAGGTTGTAATTCTTTCTGCTTAGGTTATCATAAATCAAAATGCGCTCAACCTCGGGGTTTTTCAGTAACTCCGGTATCAACTCATTTCCTATGTAACCCGCACCTCCTGTAATCAATATCTTCATGGTAATTGTTGATTTGTTGAATTGTTGAATTGTTGAATTGTTGAATTGTTGATTTGTTGAATTGATGAATTGTTGATTTGTTGAATTGATGAATTGTTGAATTGATGAATTGTTGATATGGTACTAATGAACCAATCAACCAATGAACCAATGAACCGGTTAACCTCAGCCTAAGTGCAATCCGCATTCCGTTTTTTTCAATCCTGCCCAGCGGCCATCGCGTGCATTTCCACCGTTAACCGGCCGTGTACAGGGTTCACATCCAATGCTCTTGTACCCCTTTTCTTCCAGGGGATGAACTGGCAGATCATGTTTTTCAATATAGGTTCGCATGCCCTGACCGGTCCATTCCAGTAGCGGGTGATAACGCAAAGTATTGTGTTTTGTGCTTTCTTCCTTCTTAAGCTTCTCCCGGTTGCTGTTCTGGTCAGCCCTTACCCCATTGATCCAGACATCATATTGCTCCAGCAAGGCTTCTACCGGTTGCACTTTATTCAGAAAACAACAATAATCAGGATCATAAGTAAACATCAGGTCACCCGACGGACTGCGTTGCATGTTTTTTGGAACGTGGGGCAAAAGGTCGATCACGCGAATTTTTAAAAGTCGTGTTATCTCATCCTTGTATCGGATGGTTTCCGCAAAATGAAAGCCCGTGTTGATGAAATAGATCGGTATGTCATTGTTAATGCGGCTCAATACATGCAGAAGCACCACACTGTTTGTCTGAAAGCTGGACGTGGCAAACAATCGCATCCCCCTCTCTTTGTATTGAATGATCTTATCTGCTATCTTACCAGTCTGCATTATTGTTTTTTCTTCGGTTAAAATTAAAAAAATATAGACAGCAATTGACCCATTTCCTTATCAGATAAGCTTGTAGGCCCTTCTGAAAGCCAGCAATGTCATCAGGCCAATCACCGGAAAAAAGGCGGGATGAAAGCCTTGCGGGATTAATGGCCATAGAATCATCATCATCAAACCTGCATAAAAAACAAACCTGAAGTAAATCTTCGGCCATCTTGAGCCATCGGCGCGGAATATGAAATACAAGTGAGTTGGGAGTGCCCACAACAGGTTCAGGTTCTTTGACATGGAATGATGGTCGGAGAAAAACCATAGAAAGAAAAGGAGTAAGCCTGTAACTCCCAGCAATATAAAAAACGGCAATTCAATATACCTGATCAGTCCGGGTTTCAACAGGCTGCCAACACCTAACAGCAGCAGGACCCAGAAGAACCACACAGGTGTTGCCGGAAAGGGTCGTCCATATTCATGGTTTAGTGGCAATAGTTCATTTTGGGCAATCACCAGCAGCCTGCCATCATTATGTCGTGCATGCTGAAACGCGATGGCCATTTCATCGGGCAGGAACATGTACTCCCATGGGGTTGCCGTTTTATCAGCTGGAACTCCAAGTAAGATGTCGATTCCAAAACCGATCCAGGGTATATGGCTGACGTATGGTTTCAGCATGTCGCGCAAACTGCGTTCTTGATGAGGGTGTGGGTCGGCCCCCCAGTCAATTTCCAGCTCAGCGTCAACCAGGTCACGTATCCTCGTAGCACAGTTATCATAAAAAAAATCATACAGATAATGGATGTTTTCCGGACGTCTGTTTTCAAGGAGAAAGTCATAAATGCCGATTTTTTCCTCCAGGGTCAGGTTTAATACCTGTTCGTCCACGGAGCGATCTTTATTACGGTAGCTGCGTAAAAAGTGGTGCAACGGTGTTACGGTGAGCATGTACTCTAGTCTGCCGCGCATAAATAACAGGTAAAAGTTTGGTGTGTCAAAATCGAATGTACCCCAATTGTATACCTCATCGATTCCGTTCGTGGGGTCGTAAACCCATAAAGCACTGTGACCGAATACAGCGTATAGGTCCGATCCGGGACTTGCAGTAAGCAGGCTCATTTTGGTACCGGGAGTGATCATCTGAAGCTGCTCCCCGCGCTGTTCAGCTAGTCCGGTCGTGCTAAATAGTGCCCACAGGAGGATTGTTACGGCAATTTGAATGGTTTTTTTCACTGCAACCTGCATTGTGTGTGAATTTTCTTCGAAATTACACAAACAATCTGAATGGTGCAACATGCAGCTGCAGGTTAATTGGTTGATTGGATGAATGGTTGATTTGTTTATTCGTTGAATCGTTAATGGTTGATTGGTTTAGCGTTTAGGGTTTAGCGTTTAGCGTTAAACACAATCGTACAAACAATTTGTACTATTTTTTTGCGCTTTTTGCGTCTTTTTATCTTTGCGTTTTTTGCGAGGAACAAATTATTCCACGCAAAGGCCGCAAAAGGTTTTCACGCAAACCCCTACAGATTCTTCGCTGGCGCTCAGGTCAAGCCCTGTGTCTACTGGTGGAATAACCTTAGTCTTAACCTTAGAACTCTGTCGGTTTGAAGTTTTCGGTATTTACGATTTTTGCGCTTTTGCCCGTAGCGCGGATGGTGAACAGGCCAAATTTTTCGGCCATTTTGTCGCTGTTGGAGTCGACGCGGATATAGGCAACAGCCCCCAGCACGCGGTTTTTGTTTGCGTATTCGGGCATCCATTGACGGAAGTGTTTTAGTTTATTCAAAAAATGGGTGATGTCTTCCGGTCGCAGGGTGGTTTTCACTTCTACGGCAACGCAGACATCGCCATTCACGGCAATGATGTCATATTCATGACCCTTATCATCATCACTTTTCGCACGCTCTACGGTTCGCTTAATCATAATGCCGCGTTCCTGCATCACTCTGGGCAGGTCACCTTCTACGAGTGATTCAACCAGTCGGCCCCATTGACCCGTGAACAGGTCAAAGGCCTTCTTGATCTTTTTGTCGGTTTCACGGAACCTCTTTTCCGTTTCCTGAGATGCCTTCTGCCTCTCTTCACGGTATTCCTGGAATTTTTTGTCCGTTTCCTGGAACATCAGCCATACTTTTTCAAAGGTCAGTGGACCTTGCGGCTGATACACGGCGCCAGGCTCACTGACATGGCCTGCATCTTCCTTTTGTTTGGTTTTTTCTTTTCTTGATTTCATTGTTTATCGTGCGGCTTTACGGGTCGGGCCCTGTCGTTGCTTTTTATTTCTACAAATATACGTTTTAATTACCCGTATTTAAAGGTATTTGGTTCATATTTTATTTGTATGGATGTATTTAACAGTTAAACGGTGGGTGCCGGAGACAATTGATAATCGACAATCGGTTATCATCCTGTCATTCTGAACCCATTCACTTCATTCAGGGCAGGCTCCGTGAAGGATCTCTCAGCTTGCTAACAAACCCGTTATCATCGCTAAATAAGAATAAACCTCAGGCTGAAGCCGCCGTGCGTGTTGGTGTTTGGGAACTGGTTTGAAACAAAGGGGTTGTTCACGCTCCTGTCGAAGAAGAGTCTGAAGTTCACACGGGGGCTGAGTTGGTATTCAGCGGAAAAGTTCATGCCGATGTTTTGTTGGCCGGAGGAGATCACATCGCTTTCTTCCAGGAGTTTTCTTAAAATGGTCTTGCTTTCGCGGATGCTGAGGTCAAGCCTCAATACAAGGTCGCTTTCCACCCTTTGTCTTCGCCCTCCCTGTGTAATGTTAAATGCCAGATTCTGGAACCTGTAGCCGGCACCCACAATGAACTCCTGACTGCTGTGGTCGGTGATCTGGTTGTTAGAGAAGCTAAGGCCCATATCCCTTGAACGCCTGTACTCGGTCCGTGTCATCAGGTTGTTGCGCCAGGTGATGTCAATGTTGATGAGTGGGTTGAACTGTTCATTAATTGTCACCTGTGAAATTTCAAGTTCTGGTATGAAGTCTCTTCTAAGCCCTTCTTCAACATCGAAATCGCCGGAATTTCCACTTCCACCGAAATATGCGGAAGGAAAGCCGTTTTCTTCTCTATAGCTGCTGTGCGACTGGAAGTTTGCCATGGTAAATGTGCTTCTGTAGCCGTGGCCGATGGTGGCCGATTGCACCCAACGCTGCAATGCGGGAATTCTTCCCAGTCCGTCATAGGTCAGGCGCCAGTTTGGCATGGGTATCCTGAGAAATGGATTTAGGTTTGACTGTTCTGGATCAGCACCGGAATAGGCAGCAAGAAAAGCGGGTATCAGTACGTCTTGTGATGTGGGTCCGTACCCTTCCGGAAAACCAGCCCTATGGCTTTCATCATTCCCATTGTCATTTCCATTCACATCATTATTGTTGCTGCCATAGTATCTTCCAGACCAGTTAGGATTTTCATTTGCCAGTCGGTTTGCGATGATCAGGCGGTAGTCCTTGAAGTTTTCAAAATTTTCAGAGGTATAATGGCGGCTGTCGACCGATTCAAAGACGGTTCGGATGGCCATGAAAGAGATGGTAAAGCTACCCCTTTGCAATGGGTTAAACGAGTCAAAGTTGCCCAAACTATCTGCTTTAAAATATTCCGTATGTGTGCGGCTGTGGTTTCTCTGGGCCGTTACCTCAATCCGCATGTTTCGGATGGGCTCTACCTGGGAGCGAACGGTGAGGTTTTTGTTTCTGGCCTCTGAATATTGGACGTTGAGCATTGGATTGTCGGTGATCCATCCCTCCCTGGCGGCCTGTGGACGGATATCTGCCTGGCTGCCGAAGACAAATCCAAAACCGGGGGCCATGATGTCCCAGTCCTGACCAAGAATGGAAGCATCGGGGGTGAAGCCCGGCATGTGGATACCGCTGGTTTCTGTGTAATTGATGGAAAGGTTTCGCACCGACATAAGCATCCGTGCAGTTGTTTCAAAAATGAATCTGACAATGCCTGGGCCGTCATCATCATCATCTTCTTCAGGTTGTTCCTGTCTCGGCGGTTGTGGTCCCCTTCCGGGTTGTTGCCCTCCTCTTCCGCCACCACTTTGCTGGTTGATCCTTTGCAGGAAACCCACCTTGTTGTAAAGGTTCACCAGGTTTGCGTTGGCATTCAGACGCATAGTCTGGGAGTTTTCAACCGTGTTGCCAAGTTCCACCGAAGCACGGTGTGCTGCAATCCAGTCATAGTCGGCAGCATATCCTGCGTTGGCATTAACCCAATCCAGTCCGGGCAAGCGATTTATCGGAATATTATAGGTAAGGTTCAGGCGGTGATTGTATCTGACCGGACGTCCGAGATCTAAAATGTTTTCACGCACATAATCCCTTTTCTCCAGGACTGTATGTTCATCATCATCCTCATAAATGGAACCGGGGAGTTCGTCAATCCGTACTTGTGTGGTGGAGTTAAACTCCAGTCGAAGTGCGCGCGTGAGGTCCCACCGGATGTCAAAACGGCGATCCCAGTCAAACGACTTAACGTAGTTTGGTTCGAGTAGTACGATACCGGCGCTTTTTGCACGCATCAACGATTCGGCATAGCCTCTGTCCATGCTGGTTCGGAAGGAGATGGAACGTGGGAAATAATGGAAGTTAAATTCGCGTAAGAGACGGAGCAGGTCGTTCTGAAAGAGTGAAACATTGGAAAAAGGTGTAACGTTTCTGGGACTGGTTGTATAGTTGTAGTTGATTGCGCCACGCCATGTTTGTCGCCGGTCGTATTCAATGTTCACGTTGCGCGCGTTCATTTCCGTGTAGGCGTAGGTAAAGTCAAAGTTGTCAATGCTGTAGATTCTGTTTTGACTTCCAAAACCCTGCAGCGACACATTGGTAAAGTTGACGTTTTTGCGTCTGACCACATCTTGCGCCAGCCGCCTGATGGAGTCCCTTTCTGCTTTTGTTTCGTAGCTGGCAAGGTCATCTTCAAAAAGAATGTCGGGATTCAGCGGATTGTAAAGGGGGTTGCTGATCGATTCGGAAAAACTGAAGTGCATGGGAATGCGCATGCCAAAGCTTTCAGGGAGCAGTCGTCCGAGCTCAAGGTTTGTGGCCAGGTCATAGCTGATCACCTCTTCCTGGGAACGTTCGCTCACCTTTTGTTCGATGCTTCCAAAACCAGGGGTGCTAATAAAACCGGCCAGGGCAATATTCCCAAGATCGGCAAGGGTGGCGTTGACTCTGGCATTGGCTGCCCATCCCCCTTCATCATTGAAGTCATAGAGGCGCAGTTCATTCACCCAAATCTCTGCCGATTTCGGCAGTCCGTCATCTTCGGGGGTGTGCGGTGTTTTCTTGGGGTTCCTGATACCGATCATAATCACCTGTATGTTGCTGAGTGTGGGGTTCCCAATAATGGTCATCCTGTTGTCGCCATCAAACTCACTGAATGGGCGATTTATAGAAACTTCCGATCCTTCCTGGCGCGAGAGGCTGTTCCTGAGAAGTTTCAACTCCTGAAGTTTGGCAAATTCCACGTCAAAGTTGTTGTCTTCCGGCCAGATCACTTCCGGGTTAAAGGTTCGTGGCAGCCATGGTGTCACCACCATGGGTATTTCGTATTCATAATAGTTGTTTGTGAAGTCGGACCCCAAACGGATGAAGACGGTCAGGTCGCCGTCGTTAAGTGTTTCTGTTTCATTAACAGCCTCTGCATGGGCAAACATCTTCAGCCTGTGATATTGTCTTACATCAAGGTTTGCGGTCTTGAAAACTGCCCGGGCATCACCGTCTTGCAGGTTTGACACTTTCATGGCCAGCGACTGTTCGTTGCGGCGGTGCATGGTGGTGGTTCCAAGGTCTTGTTCACGTTCAATCCCCGGAGGCAGCACATAGGGGATGGGAAACCTCTGGCCGTTTTCTTCAATGTTCACGGCAAAAACCTCAAAGCCGGTTTCGTCGTTGTTTCCCGGAACAAACTCACCCGGCTCGGTTAACTCCCTGTTGTAGGTGCGCCATTCACCACGTATCAGCTCCAGGGTTGCAAAACGGGAAATAATTGGTTCGCTGAAGTCCTTAAAGAACATTCGGATAAAGCGGATCGATTTGAAGTCCTGAATGTTTCCTATCACCTGACGATTGGGATCGCGAAGGGGTATTTTGAACTGGTACCAGCGTACCGTTTCTATTTCATTATTGGCAAGCCTTACGGATGACTCCATTACATTCGTAATGTAATTCCTGCCCACCTCCATGTCTTCCGGCCTCAGGCTGACGCGATACTGGTAGTAGCGTTCTGTTTCGCTTAATGTTCCATCCTGGTTGATGTCTTCTGTGTTGGGAAGGTTAGTTGCAGATGTTGGATAAGATTCCGGTGACTGGTCTGCCGTAGGGCTATTCCCTTCCAACCCGTTGTATCTTTTATATCTGTCAAGAATACTTACCTCGTTGGCATCCAGGTCACTGCCTCTGTAATATTGATAATTGTCGGCTGAAGGGTCTGCCCAGGCAAGTTCATAGGCTGCTGACCCTGTGCCGTATTCGTCCGCAAGCAGCTGCAGGAAGTTTTCATTAAAGAAAGAGCGCTCATCCTCGGTGCTGAGACCATCCAGACCGACATCCTGATACTGCCGTGAGTCGGGGTTGTTATCGAAAGCATGCACTACAGCCAGTACGGTTGGCACCCTTCCCCAGGCAGTTGTGTCGACATTCTCAACCACTTCCGTAACAGGCAATCCGTTTTCAAAAGATTTTCGACCATCGCGGAGTACATCTTCAGAGACATCACCCAGGTTAAAGTAAAGATCCCCTCCGCTGTGATTCTCATTGTAAACAAATGGATCCATCATCCAGAACTCGATGTATTCGATATTGGCTGCTTCAAAGTCGGTCATGGGCAATCCGCGCATCACTCCTCCCCAGCGTGTGCGCGGGTCCCGTAAAGTGCCGTCCTGTGCCATTCCGGAGCTATATGGGGAACCAAGCGCGTCGTAGTTGTACGGACCTCTTTCATTCGGATAGAAAGCCATGTTGAATACAGAAAGGGGCGCGGGGATTCCGGTTGGACTTTCTTTATTGGGCCATATTTCTGTTTCAAGCACCTCCCTTACAAAATGGTTGGAACGTTGTTCCACGTCATTTCTGATGTGGCTAGGGGTGAGGCTGCTGTTTCTTGTGAAGAGGGGATCAATGGTATACCAGGCCAGGCGGGCTACATTGAACCGGAATCTCAAATCGTTGTGCAGGGTACCCTCCGGGAACATGCCCGGATTTGTTTGATGTTGCGGCGTACTTGCAATTTGCCACCTTTGCACGTTCTTAAGGTCAATGGCAGATTTGCTGCCCTCAAAATCGTCGATGTAAGCGGTTCCGGCACTGCCAATGTGGCGAGAATGTCCGGGGATCAGATGGGCAAATTCCCCATTGAAGGTGATACGGGTCGGTGTGTTGGTGCTGTAAAACGGCATTCGGTCCAGAAGCCGGGTAATGTACATCGACTCGGTTGAGTAAGTTGTATTCAAACCCCAGATCGTATTGGCAATGGGCTCTTCCCCAAAGTTCACTTTTTGGGTGAGTGGTCGTTCAGACAACCGCATAATGGTGGCACCCACATTGAAGTTGTCGCTGATGCGATGGTCTACATGCGTTCCCAGTAATGTCTTGGTTTGCAGGTTGAACAGGTCGGAGCTCTCCAGGGAGATGTTGATTGGTGTTCCTGCGTTCAGAATGGCATCATTGATAATCCGGACCCTTCCGAGTGTGTAATCTACCGTATAATCCACATTTTCAGTTAGGGGGACCCCACCGGCCGTTACCACAACGGAGCCTTGGGGCACATTCATGGCGTTGAGTGGAATTTCAGCACCTGAGGCCGACTGGAAGCTTCCTTCAAGGAACCACCTGTTTCGTTCGGGAACTTGCTGCGCCTCATATTTCGTGTTCCGGTAGAGTTCATCAAAAACATACTTTTCAACCAGGTCGTCGTCGTCTTCAAGCATTTCCCTGAGGTGGTTGCCAAAAGGTTCTGCTACCGGAAAGTAAATACGTCCGTTGCTGGCTTCAATTGTCCCTCCCTGTGTCGCAGCACGGTCAATGAAGTCAAATACACCGTCGGGCACTGGATCCATCTGGGTGTTTAGCCTGTCAAGTCCCATTACGCGGATCAGTGGTCTGCCCTTAACATCGTCGGGCCCTTCATCCAGGTAACCCACCGGCACACCCAACTCTTCGCTGTCGTAAAGTACATTGAGCCTGAACTGGTCGCGGCTGATCTGAAACGAGTTCAGGCTGTAGACGTTTTTCATCATAAGGTCCCACAATGGATGGTCGGTGTTGACAGCGGTACTTTTCAGAAGCTTTACGATCAGACCGCTGGGGGCATCCACCTCGTTGGTGAATTCCCCTACCTGCTTTACCTCTTCCTGTCCGATAACCGTATATTCAAAGGCTACGGCAAGCACCTGGTCGGGGTTGATGGTGCGGTTCAGCGATATGAAACCCAGCTTTGGGTTAAAGGTATATTCGTTGCTTCTCAGGCGCCTTGCATTTTCAATATTTTCGTAATCCTCTCCGGATGTATATCCGGCACCCTGGAGATAACTGTTGACCTCGCTAATGTTCCTGATGGGCGTATTAACCATACTTTCATAGAGGTTGTTGGATGTGTTGTCGGGCATGGCTCCACCTCCACCCTGAATAATATCGCTGTGATGAGGTTCATTTTCACCAAGGTCGGCAAAGGCTACGATGTTCCGGTTGTCTTCGGTGGCCGGACCTACGTTGGTGACCCACACTTCAATCCTTGTGATGTTGATGTTGGACATGATTGTGGGCAGGTTTGAAAGCCCTTCATCATAATTATCCCTGAAGTATTGGGCAAGGAAAAAGTGCCGGTTGGCTTCATATTCGTCGGCACGAATCATGAACTCTGTCATTTGCGCACCACCTGCTACGGTGATGGACGAGGATTCTGTTTTTTGTTGTGAAAAGATGCTGGTAACCGTGGTATTTCCGAAGCGCAACTGTGTTTTAAAGCCAAACAGGCCGTGTGTTCCCCTGATCAGGCTTCCTGCCAGCGGCAAAGTGACGTCACCGGCCTCTATGAGCTGAACGATCTCATCCTCTGTGCCCCGGTATTCGAGCTTCATCCTGTTTTCAAAATCGAAAGTGGCTTCGGTGTTGTAATTGGCACCCAGGGAAACTTTTGTGCCGATGTTGGCTTCGACGGACAGCTGGATTTGTTGCTGAAAGTCAAAATTGGTGGTCCGGCGTCTTTGTTCGTCAAGGGCGGGGTCTTCCCTGTAGTTAGACATTACACCGAAAGTAAGTTCTGCTGAACCGCTGGGTCTTATGTCGATGGTGCTGCCTCCGAAAATTCGGTCAAACAACTCACCGCCAATATAGATCTCCGGGATCAACCCATCACGACGTTCGAACGCCTGGGGGGTGCTTTTTTCTTTCCAATAGTGCTGTAGCCTGTTGTCAAGATCATATTGGAGAAAATCCTCAAGGGTCATGTAAATCGGTGTCCCGATCACCATATCTCCAATTTGTTCTGTTCGGATGTAATAGCCTGTTTCCGGGTCGTATTCATAATGTGTGGTGATTACGGAAGGGTTGGTCATCGACAGGCCGGAAACGGGAAAGTTGTTAAAGTTGTAGATAACCGGACTTTGCAGGGGCAAATCAGGTATGGTGTCGCTCACCACACCCAACACGACGGCCGGTGAGAGCAGTGAAAAGAAACCTAATAACCCTGTAATCCAATATGTTTGGAAAAAAGTAAAAATCCGCCGTACTTGCACCAACAACAAGTTTAATGTAACCAATCAGAAATTTCGCAATGCCTCTTTTACCAAAAACTCTGCACTGATATTTGCGCCGCCGTTCTTTTTCAGAATTGCGGCAATGGCTTTTTGAGCCGTGTTTTTGGCAAAACCCAACATCACTAAAGCAGATAACGCTTCCTGTTGGATTGTATTGTCTGTAAAATGTAAATTTTCCGTTTTAATCACCCCCTCTTTTTCGAGGCGGTCTTTCAGGTCAACAACGATTCGCTGTGCAGATTTCGCACCAATTCCCTTAACTGCCTGTAAGGCACTTACATTGTTATTGACAATGGCTGACCGTACATCGTCGGGTGTCAGCGATGAAAGGATCATTCTGGCCGTATTCGGACCTACACCGCTCACAGATATAAGATGGCTGAAAAGCTCCCTTTCTTCACGGCTTGCAAAACCGAAAAGCAAGTGGGCGTCCTCTCTGATCACAGGCAATGTAAAGACCCGTACTTCACCCTGGTCAGGGATTGCATTATATGTATTCAGACTTATATGAACCAAATACCCGACCCCGTGGCAGTTCAATACCAGGCAGGCCGGGTTCTTTTCGTCAATCATGCCTTGCAGGAAGGAGATCATTTGGTTTAGTTGTTTAAGGTTTAGAGTTTAGGGTTTATGTCGGTTAAGTTGTGTCTTTCTTAAAGTACTAAGGCGTTTTGAAATTTCTGAGATATCAGACTTTAATTCAAGAAGTCTTTTATTAGTAATATAACCTAAATCCAAAGCTATATAAAAATGGTTTAATAACTCCATTAAGCTCCCATAAGATACTTGTGAATAATAGGCTTGTTCTTTTGGGGATGAACGGGTCGTTCCTTCAACAATGTTAGCAGTAATAGACGTTGCAGCCCGTCGAACCTGATTTGTTAGACCAAACTTTTCTTCAACAGGAAAATCCTTTGTAATTAAGTATGTCTTTGAAACCAATGCTCTGGCTTTTTGCCACACCACAAGCTTTTCAAAACCATATAAATAGTCATTCATCTATAAACCCTCAACCCTAAACCCTAAACAACTAAACCTACTTCACGGCATTTATCGCTGTTTCCAGTGCTCCGTCAAGCATTTCCTGGGGTGGGGAGGCAATGAATCCGCCGTCGATGAGCGCTTGTGTGGTGGCGCGGGCATGTTCTATGTCGGTCTTGGCGAGGTCGTATGCTTCCTGCCAGGTCATTTCTTTGCGTGCCACTCCGTCTTTGATTGCCTGCATGGCCACATCGGCTGCTTCATAGGGGAACACCTCTGATTCACTCATTTTTGCAATGATGTCTTCTGTGTGAATGCCTCTTTTCTCAGAGAACTTCG
>SKTA01000230.1 GCA_007122745.1 Bacteroidales bacterium | reverse complement strand
GGCTATCAATTTGTTTTACAACATTTTAACTGGGAAAGCACCACAGCTAAACTTGGAAAGGTCATTACCGGTTAACAGCGTTACTATTTAATAGCATGCAACAAAAGTTTAATACCATTGAAGAAGCGATCGCTGATATTCGGTCAGGCAAGGTCGTTATTGTTGTTGATGATGAAGACAGGGAAAATGAAGGGGACTTCATTGCTGCCGCTGAGACGATCACTCCGGAGATCATCAACTTTATGGCCACACACGGACGTGGTCTGATCTGTGCTCCCATTAACAGAAGGATATGTGAGCAACTTGACTTGGAGCTAATGGTTCCCAGGAACACCTCCGTTCACGAAACACCGTTTACTGTTTCGGTTGACCTAAAAGGAAAGGGTTGCACCACAGGCATCTCCGCATCAGATCGTGCAAAAACGGTTAAAGCACTTGCCAATCCGGAAACACATCCGACAGAGCTGGCTCGCCCCGGCCACATATTTCCGTTACGGGCCAGGGAGGGGGGCGTACTTCAACGGGCAGGACACACGGAAGCCTCAATAGATCTTGCCAGGCTGGCCGGCTTGCAACCTGCAGGGGCGTTGGTAGAGATAATGAATGAAGACGGCTCTATGGCTCGTTTACCCGACCTCTTCAACATTGCAAAACGTTTTGACCTGAAAATCATTTCCATTGAAGATCTCATCGCCTACCGAATAAAAAACGAGAGCCTTATTGCCAAAGAGATCACTGTGAATTTACCAACGGAGTATGGCACTTTTATACTGACAGCTTACCGTCAAACTACCAATAACATGCTGCATCTCGCCCTCTCCAAAGGCACATGGGATCCGGATGAAGAGGTGCTCGTAAGGGTTCACTCCTCCTGCATTACCGGGGATATTTTCGGATCCTGCAAATGTGATTGCGGCGGACAACTGCATCAGGCCATGCAGATGGTAGACAAATCAGGCAAAGGAGTTGTACTTTACATGAATCAGGAAGGGCGTGGCATCGGCCTGTTGAATAAGCTGAAAGCATACCACCTTCAGGAAAAAGGGCTTGATACCGTAGAAGCTAACATTGAGCTCGGATTCAAGGCAGATGAGCGCGATTACGGTATTGGTGCCCAGATTTTGAGAGACCTGGGTGCGAACAGGATAAAACTGATTACCAACAATCCCGGAAAAAAGGCAGGTCTAACCGGTTATGGCATTGAAATTACCGAGAACATTCCGATTATAGTGGCCACTTCTTCACATTGTAAGACCTATATTGAAACCAAGAAGAATAAAATGGGACACATTTTTTAATCGATACGCTCCGGCTGCTCCTGCAAGCTGCGTCGAAACAGCTCTGAGATGTTATCAAACTCCCTTCTGTAAAACAAACCAACCCCCTGGGTATAGGGCGAGTTGGTGTTAATGATATCAAAAGTATTGGAGCGGTTAAAGGCTTTTACACGCAATTTGCCATCTTCGGTAAGCTTGACTTCCACGTTCACATCACCAATGATCTGACTCGTAGATTGTGTAGCATGTCCGGTTGCCGTCTGGTTGCCGGCAACACCAAAGTTGCCGTCTATCATAACTCTTTCGTCAAACAGTTGGGTCGATAAAGCCAATTCGAGCTCCTGACTGGTCAGTTCATCACCGGGCCGGTAATTCACTCCAATGTCAAAGTCGCTGCTAATTTGAGAAAGCCAGTTACTGAGCTGGTTTGACAACAATTCGGAGGAGGTGCTTCCAACACCATATCCCAAAGCCGTATTGTATTGATCCGGGGTTGTGGGCATAAAACGGTTCAAAACGAGCAGGGAAAACACCTGTCTGTTCATTTCCTGATCTGTGGTGATAACCCTTTCTATCAGTTCACGTGTATTTTCGTCCCCTCCTGGCACCTGAATGTCAAAGGAAATTAACGGATTGAACAGTTTGTCTTCGAGTATCAGAATGGTTTCCACGGGGATACGACGCCTGTAAACCTCTGCCGTGGCATCTTCAACACCCTGGCCAACAAGCAGGTCATATAGCGATGTGCGCAACCGGTAAGCAGCACGAAGATCTACGTCGGCATCATTAAGATCACCGGTCCATCTCACCGAGCTTCCCTGTTCTATTCTAAAGCGTTTATTGATAATGTTCTGAAGCGTGAAGATATATTCACCATCCTCAATCACATAATCACCATAAATGTTAAAAGCCCCCTGTGGAGACACTTCCAGTTTCAGGTTGCCGGTTCCCCTGCCCCTGATAATATCACCGAACCTGGTGTCAAAAAACATGAACACATCTGCATCGGGAGTCACTTCAAGATCAAAGTTAAGGGTAAGCTGACCCCTAAGTTCCGGAAAAATGAACAATGGGCCTTCCTGAATTTCCTCACGGGAAACAAAGGAGATGAAATGGCTCTCCCTGATCTCTCCCCCGTAATTCAAAGGCAGATTGACACTTGTACCCCTGTTTGTTCGTGCGCTGACATCCATGATGATGTCGTTGGCCGGTCTATGAATATGAGCCATGCCGGTCAGAAATGCAGTACCATAATAAAAATCCTGTGATCTGGAGCCGGTATTAAAGATCATCATACGATCGGGATTGATCCTTAAGTCCAGGGCAAAGTCCTTAAAAACCTGATGCATGATATCTCCGGAAAGAGTGGCTTGATTATTCAGGGAATCACGGAGTATAAGATTGTCAAACCGGAAAAAGCTTTTCCCGACTTCTACATCATCATCAAAATAATAGGTCACATTTAAATACGGAATATATATTCCGGCCTTTTCAACGTGAGCCCTGCCCGACAATTCCGGACTGTGAAACGGGCCATCCACTCTGAGGTTTCCGGTAGCAAAACCACGGAAATCATCTGCAAAGTTTTCCATATATCTTCCCCATACAGACATTGGCTTGTTATCCAGCTGAAGAGCAAGATCAAAGTTTTGACCTTGGCCGGAAGGGTTAATAAAACCGGAAACAATCAAAGGCTGCGAAACCCCTCCCTCTTCAAACTTTGTAATTGAGGCATCCACTTTAAATGCTTCATGCAGTTCATCCCAGGCACTAACCACCTCCAGATCTCCAAGTGTAATATTATTGAAGGCAAAACCGGATACGAACAATTCGGCGGCAATGCTGGGTGCCTGATACAATCCCGAGAAGTTTATGTAGCCATCCATTGCACCGGCAAACTGAAAATTCTGCGATCGCATCAACAATTCTGAATAAGACACATCAAAGTCTGCAAAGGATAGCATCATCCGGTCGGCAGGATCCTCACTCAAAACACCATTCGCATAAAAAAACTGATCTTTATAATAAACCTTAAGCTGCCTGATTTCTATTCTTTTGGGATCAATCATGATCATATTGTCCACGTTCACCTGCCACAGATCTCCATCAATATAAGCCTGTGATGGAAGAAAGTTGATCTGATATCTGTCGGGACCAAGAATTTGCGTTATCAGGTGAACATGCCCACTGTTAATCTGATCTTCAGTGTTCCAATCAACTACCATCTCAACGGTATCATCAAAAAATCCTGCTTTGATATCCACATGGTTCATGAATAGGCTATCAGAGAGCATAAGCCGGTCGCTATGGGAACTGATTAAGAATTTTCCATTTTGGCCGGTACCAGTCAGCTGCCAATTCACAAAATCCCTGCCGGTGATGTTAATTGTATCAGCTGCTGCTTGAATATCGAGATGCATGGAGGCGGTATTGAAAGTGCCGTTTGTCCAGGAGCCATCGGATATGGAAATTGCCGGCAGAAACAAATCAGTGAGCGTTTTGGTATCCTTAAAAGAAAGGTCAAAAGTTATGTCCTGAACCAAATCTGCCCTTTTCACTTGCCTGTTGTTTTCAAAGTTCAATGCCGGCAAATAGTGAAGCAAAATTCCCCTGAAAGCGTCTCCCAGGCCTGCAAGTTGAAAAGAACCATGCATGTTGGCATCCAGAATATCTGACCGGACACGAAGATGCTTGATGCTGTCTGTCCATACAGTATTGCTGATGAATATGCTGTCTGTGGCATATCTGAAAGCATGGACAACTTGATTATCAATCAGCAAAGGATATTCCTCATAAACGACATCTTTGATCCGGATTACCCCTTCAAGGTCATCCAGAGAACTGGCACGGGCGTTGATCAGCACATCAGCAGAAAGCACTGATTCATGGAGGGAATCACGTTGAAAGATGTTGAGTCTGCTAAGCCGCGCCTGATCAATGTAGGTTTGAAAGTCGAATAGTGGAATCGGATCATTAAAGTCTACCGTTCCCCTGAAATCAAGAAATATATTCGGGTCGTCGAGCAGAAAAGCACCGCTGAATTTTTGCTGTATGAAGTTACCTTCCAGTTCAAGGTTCTTGTAAATATGACCAAGCATCTCCAGGGCATATACGGTACCAGTAACGTTTAGGTTTAAGTTATCCAGTGTGAACCCTTGCCCCTTGAGTTTGGTGCTCATATTCACCTTTCCCAGAAGTTCTTCATCCTTAAAAAGAAGTCCCAGGTCAAAATGCTCAGCCTGCAAAAGGCCCTGGTATTGGTATGGTTTATCTGAATCCCCTTTAAGAAAGTGAACATCTCCGCCCAGCCATCCAATATCGGTTGCCATCCTGCCGGAGGCATGAAAATCGTTCATATTCCCCTTTAAAGTACCGGAGAAATTCGTATTCCCAAAGGTGTATAAATAATCCGGTAACTCAATTGT
>SKTA01000086.1 GCA_007122745.1 Bacteroidales bacterium | reverse complement strand
CACATTGGGAAAAGTCCCCATGAAGCAGAACCGGTGATGGGACATGAGGGTGATGACTTTACAATTAACCTGTTTGATGTTTTTGATCATGTGAATGGGGAGATTAATGATTTTTCCATCCTTGTAAACTCGAAGCCCTGGATTGCAGGTGTCTCCATTGAAGGGAGTGACCTTTTGATCACTTTTCTCGAGGCTGGTCAAACAAATGTTGTGATACAGGCCGCCACGGCAGATGATCTTCATGATGCAGGATTCGTGGTTGGCGTAATGCCGGTGATTGAAGGGGAATATGCCCTTACTGATTTCAGCGACCTTAGCTTGCCTCCGGAATATTATTGGAACGGCTCTGATCAGAGTGGTGTTTTTACATCCGGTTTGGCACATTTTCCCAATTATCATAATCCCGATTGGGGTTATTGGAACGGATGGGCTTATTCAAATGTATCGGATAATACTACACAAGGCTGGCTGAATCAATACAGCGCCATAACCGGTGCAGGAATTGCAAACGATGACCCGCTGATACCCATTTACGCCATTACCTACGTGGAACAGGAAAGTGTTATCCTTTTCCAGGATTCGTCGGCTCACAAGGTAAAAGGTGCCTTCTTTACCAATAGCACTTTTGCAGCCCTTTCCTTGAAGTATGGCGATGCTTACGCGAAAAAATTTGGTGGACACGATGGCAATGATCCTGACTGGTTCAAACTGAATATCTGGGGCATGAAAGATGGTGAACCCACTGAGACGGTCGGGTTTTACCTGGCAGATTATCGGTTTGAAGATAACTCTGAGAATTATATCATCCAGACCTGGCAATGGGTGGAGTTAAGCTCACTGGGTAAAGTCGACAGCCTGATGTTTGCCCTCAGCTCAAGCGACGTGGGTGACTGGGGCATGAATACGCCGGCCTATTTTGCACTGGATCATCTTTATGTAAAACCGGATGCATCTCCATTCGTTGCAAAACCCATTGATGATATTTATCTTCCCACGGATGCGGATGATTTTTTTGTTGACCTGAGTCATGTTTTCTCTGACCCTGATGACGACGATGATGCAATCGTTGTTTCTTTACAGGATCACTCCAATCCCGATCTTTTGAATGTCAATATTGATGGGCAAACAATGACTTTGAGCATTTCCGGGCAGTATACAGGTGTTACCGACATCACACTTGAGGCATTGTCAAACGGTAAAACTGTGTCGGAAAGCTTCAAGGTGACCGTTTTTGACCAGCCTGAGGTGCGATATATTTACGAAGTGCTGGAATATAAGCCGGCACCCGGCCAGTTCATCAACAAGGCACCCTGGGGACTTCCCTCATCAGCGCAGTCGATCGTGGGTGGGGTCAATGGCCATCTCTCCCTGGGTGCATACGGCGGATATGTGGTCTTTCGCTTCGAGGAACCTGTTGTTAACCATCCGGCCAATCCATATGGGGTTGATTTTATCATTTTTGGAAATCCTACTCCCTGCTGGTCTGAACCGGGAATAGTATGGGTGATGAAGGATGAGAACAGAAATGGTATACCCGACGGTACCTGGTATCAATTGGCAGGCAGTGATCATTTTTTCTCCGAAACGCTGTTTGATTATGCGGTTACCTATGTCAATCCCCTAACAGATGTGGCTGCAGATGTTCCCTGGCATGACAACCATGGAAATTCCGGGTTTATTTTTGTGCATGGCGGACATCAACAACCCTATTATCCAAAGCATGCGTATTTTCCTGATATTGATCAGAATGAATACACATTGCCCGGAACCCGGATTGCAGATGCGGTGGATATGTCGGAACCCGGTATGATCAAATCATACAGGCGTGCTTTTGGTTATGCCGACAATCAGCTGCGGGGTACTGCGCCATTCAACCGGCCCGATAATCCATATAAGGATATTGTACAACATGCAGGTGGCGACGGATTTGACATGGGCTGGGCAATTGATGAGAACGGAGAAAATGTGGATCTTGATGAGATCCACTTTATCAAAGTACAAACCGCTGTTTTGGCCAATGCCGGATGGATGGGGGAGATCTCGACCGAAATTACCGGTGCCGTGGCTGTGCAACCCAACAGTACCGTGACCGGCATCCGGAATATCATTGTGATCAAAGACCTGCCAAAAGAGATTACACAACCCCAATACCAACTGGAGGCATTTGCATTTGACCGCGGACGTGTTCAACATGATGCGGAGATCTACTGGAGCGTCGACCTTGAAGGGGCTGATATTGATGAAGATATGGTGCTCCATCTGACACAGTCAGGTCCACTTACTCTGACTGCCTGGCTTGCAAGTGACCCTGAAATCGTTGCATACGCTGAAACCTATGTTAATCTTGACGATGATTCAACACCGGTAATACAACCAGAGGTGGCGTTTGTTGTTTATCCCAACCCGGTATCTGACGCTTTCATCATACTGGGAGAAGAAAAGATGGAGGTCAGGGTATATGACTTATCGGGAAGGATGCGGATTGAAAACTTCAACTACAGAAGCGGGGAACGCATAGATGTCAGGGAGTTGCAAAGCGGTATCTATATCATACAAATAAAAACAAATAATAATACCGGTTTTTACAGATTACTGAAAAAGTAAGACCCCTTTCAATGCCAGCAAAGATCACATACCTGTTCATATTGTGTGCTTGGCCATTTTTGGCAACAGCCGGAGGTATCAAAGACTCCATAATTGAACTTCCTGCCGTTGAGGTGCGCGATATCCGGCAGCACCGGCTTGCAGGGATGAATCAGATGGGGGTTGATTCTTTGGTCATTGCCGGTAAACGGCATCTTTCCATGGCGCAGATCTTGTCGGATCATACCCCTGTGTTTGTAAAGGAGTATGGCCGTGGTGCTCTGGCAACGGCAGCTTTCAGAGGAACCTCCCCATCGCACACCGGTTTAAACTGGAATGGTGTTCCGGTTTTAAATCCAATGTCAGGGATGTCAGACCTTTCGCTGATTCCGGCTTTTATCATCGATCATGTCAGTCTCCTTTACGGAAATGCCTCTGTGGCTGATCAGTCCGGAGGATTGGGCGGAAGCATTCAAATGCGCAATCAGCCGGATTGGAACAATAGGTTTGGTTTAAACTACACCCAGGGACTGGGAAGTTTCCGGACGTTTGAAGAATATATGAATCTGGCAGCAGGGAATGCCCGATTGCAATTCCGCCTGCGCTTTTATCACAAACAATCGGAAAACAATTATCCCTTTTTGAACAGGAGCAGGGTGTTCAGTGATGGTGAGAATCTGGTTCACCCCATCGATACGCTGAATAATGCCAATTACAGGCAATTTGGCTTCCTTCAGGAGGTGTATTACCGATCGGGTGGAAGAAGCATTTTTTCTTTTAAATGGTGGAGCCAGTGGAACGACCGGGGATTGCCGCATGTAGTCAGCTACGAAGGACCGGACAACGCTTTGCTGAGCAATCAGGAGGACGCCGATCATCACCTGGTTGGATCCTGGTTCCGGTACATGGATAATGGCAGATTGCATGTCCGTTCAGCTTATTCAGATAAAAAACTGGATTATGTTGTTCAAAACAGGATTGGTGATAATCATTACATGCCTCTTATTTTTTCGGAAAGCACACAATATCGGATGTTGCAACACATATCATATCAACTGGATGTTTCGCAAAACTTCTTGATGGATCAATCCTTGGATGTAAACTACAACCGGGTTGCTAACAGGGATTCGGTAATGAATACAGGTTACGAAAAAGACCGTTTGGTGTATGCCTATGTTCTTGGTTTGCAAAAGTCTTTCCAGGACCGATTGGATCTGAACCTGATATTGCGTCAGGAGTGGACAAACCATGAAAGGGATCCGGTTGTTCCGTTTTTTGGACTTGACTTTAGACCTATTCAATCGGGTGATCTCATATTGCATGCCAATGTGGCCAGAAATTTCCGGCGTGCTTCCCTGAATGAACTATATTGGCAGCCCGGCGGAAATCCGGACCTTATGCCGGAGGAGGGTGTTGCCATGGAAGTGGGACTAAGGTATGCAACCGGAATTAGAAATTTTGATATCCTTGGTGATATAAGTTTGTATCATGCAGACATTAAAAACTGGATCATCTGGATTCCCGCTTATCATGGATTCTGGGAACCGATGAATATCAATCGGGTTCGTAGCCGTGGCATCGAATTGTCATTAAGACTGGATGGTCATTTTTATGGTTTTGATGTTTTAATGATGGGAGGATATGCCTACACCCCCTCCAAAAATCTTGGAGATCCTCTGGTTTGGGGTGATGAAAGCCATGGCAAACAGCTTGTTTACATTCCTTTGAACTCCGGGAACATGATGTTCCGGTTGTCGCGCAACAACTGGAACTTTTCATGGCATTATAAAGCCTACAGCGAGCGTTTTACAACAACTGCCAACAATATAACGCATCGCGACCGCCTTTATCCCTATTTCATGAACGATTTATCAATAAGTAAGCAGGTAAACCCGGGACGTTTGCAGATTACCGCGGAACTAAAGGTAAATAACCTGTTTGATGAAGCATACCATACGGTTTTGTACCGTCCGATGCCCGGCAGGCATTATATGTTGCTGCTGACGGTGAAAAGTGAAAAATAATTAGCAAATGTGCAGATTAGCAGATGTGCAGATTAGCAGATTAGCAGATTAGCAGATGTGCAGATTAGCAGATGTGCAGATTAGCAGATTAGCAGATTAGCAGATGTG
>SKTA01000103.1 GCA_007122745.1 Bacteroidales bacterium | reverse complement strand
CTGTGCCTTCGTTTACGGTGACCGGTTCGGTATATGGCAGGCCGTTGACCTGCACTTCACCTTCGCCGATCACATCCAGCTCAAGCGTATACTGAACCGCTGCAGAAAAATTGGCGGTAATGTTTTTGTTGCCATTCATAATGATTCTGACCGGTGTGAGGTTGCCGTTATGGTCGCCTGACCAGTTGTCGAACTGCCAACCCGCTTCGGGATGGGCACTTATGGAGAGTCCTGTGCCTTCGTTTACGGTGACCGGTTCGGTATATGGCAGGCCGTTGACCTGCACTTCACCTTCGCCGATCACATCGAGCTCGAGCGTATACTGAACCACTTCAGAAAAATTGGCGGTAATGTTTTTGTTGCTATTCATGGTGATATTGACCGGTGTGGTGCTACCGGTGTGGTCGCCTGACCAGTTGTCGAACTGCCAACCTTCATCTGGGATGGCACTAATGGTTACCTGGGTTCCTTCGTTGAAATTAACAGGAGTAGTATAGGGGTTACCATTCACGTACATCGAGCCACTTCCTGTTTTAAAAAGAGACAGGGTATGCTGCGGTGGCGGATCGCCAAGCAGAACCGTGCCCGGAATGCTTCCCGTCCATATGTTTACCCCTTCAAGTGATGCTATAACGGGGTTCACTATGTCTAATGGATAAAATCCATCTACATCTGATGTCTGCAAAGAAAAACGGGCGATGACGCCATCATTCCCATTAAAGGGTGCCAGCGACAAGCTATAAGCCCACATCCGCAATGCTGTTCCGTCTCCAACGACATTATGTCCGGGAACGTGTCCTGCCCGCCTGTCCGGATCAAGGGAAAAGGAACCGGGCACAAAGGAAAATCCTTCTGGTATGGTGACCCGCAAGTCAAATGCGGTAAAAGGATCGTCATTGATTATTTCAACTTCCACAACAATGATATCAAGAGGGTCGGCAGTAACGTCGTGAACTTTGTAAATGTTGCTTCCGGCTAATGCATGGAAGGTGAAAAAGACAAAAAACAGTGTAGTTAAATATAGGTATAGAATTTTTCTCATCATGAATGGTTTTAATAAGGCCCATAAAGTTACAAAAATAACAAAAACAGAAGACAACTGCTTTTAAAAAAAATCCCCGACAAAATTTGCCGGGGATGTCTAAGGTATTAATTAATGCTAATGGTCTAGAAAAACATGGCCCTGTTGTCTTCAATCTGCGCGTTATCCTTAACGGCATTGAAGGCTTGTGAAGGCACTCTGTTTTTAAAGCTGCTTTTAAGGGGTGTTTTTGCCTGTGTGAGATCTTCGGGAACGATGGTATCATCCTTGCGCATGATCTCGACAATGAAAACACCGTTGTTTCCTTTGATTGGCCCTTTGGTCATCAGTTCTCCCCCTGTAAAGAGCGTGCCGATCACTTTGGGTTCGGGGCCCACGCCTGGCAGGTTTCTGCTGTTGAAGCTGACATTTTCCGCTTCCATGATTTCGAGCGCCATCTCTGCCGCCATTTCATCAAGGCTCTGTGCCATGAGCTGTTCCATTTGGGTTGCGATCATTTCCTGTTTCCTTTCACGCACGGCGATGGCCATGATGTCATCACGGATGGCATCCAGGGAGGGGATTCCTTTGTCTTGTTTTCCTGTGACGGTAGCGACCACGAAATTGTTTTCCATTTCGAAGATGCGTGAGATGCTTCCCACGCGGGTATCGTCGTCGAAGGCCCATTGCACGATCTGGCGACCCATTTCAACGCCCGGAATGGTCTGATCCATTTTTCCGACGCGGTCGGCGCTGCGCACATTGAGGCCGGCTTCATCGGCGGCGGCATCGAAGTCCTTGTTGTTTCTGAGTTCGGTGGCAAAGGCGTTGATACGGCCATATTCATTTCTATAGGTACGGCTGCCGGGCAGGATATCACGAACAAGTTTTGCCACCTGCACTTTTCTGTCGGGGGTTGATTTCCCGGTAACGTGGATTACGTGGAAGCCAAACTCTGTTTCCACGGTCAGGAAAGATCCGGTTGGTGCTTCCACGACCGCTTCATTGAATGCGGACACCATGGCACCGTCAGGGAACCAGTCGAGGTCACCGAAGTTATTGGCTGCGCTTGGGTCATCGGAGAGTTCGCCGGCCAGTGCTGCAAAGCGGGCCGGATTGTTGCGTACGACGCGCAGCAGGCTATCGGCTTTTTGTTCCGCTTCCTCATAACTGCGCACTGTTTGCGGGTTGGAGGCGGCCGATTCCTGGTAAGCGATCAGGATGTGACTGGCGCGCATGGAGTCGGGACGCATTTGAGCATCCACGAGACGGGCCAGAACGTAGGCATTGTCTTCCATATATGGCCCGATAATGCTTCCTACGGGCATGTCAAAGATCTCGGGATCAATTTGTGGTGATAAGGTGCCACGGACGTGGAATGAAGGGTCGAAGCGCTGGTCCGACATGGCATTCACAAATGCCTGCACGTTATCTGCCTGTGCAAACTCATCCCTAAGCTCCATCAATTCGTTCAGAGTGCTCTCCCTGTCCTCTTCGGAGGCAAAAACCGGCAGCGATACATATTTAAGGTTGCGGGAGGCTTCCTGTGAGAAACGATGTTTGTGTTCTTCATAAACACGGCGCAGCTCCCGGTCGCTAATGGTGACCTCTTCCTCCATGTCGTCGTGACTTTTAAAGATAAAGCGGATATCAGCCGTTGTGTTTCTGTTTTTGAAGTCGGCGGCTGCAAGGGCTGAAGGCACGAGGTAGGCATTGCCGATCAGCTGATGGTATTTTTCTTCACGACGATCTTGTCTCATGAAATCTTCCAGCATCAGCCACTGATTTTGAACGGAAGGTTCTCTTTGGGGAAGTGTACGCAGGAACTCGATGACGTTTTGCGGATCATACTGACCGGTTGCAGGATCTGAGAAGCTCTGACGTAGAACAGGATGGGGGTCATCGCCGTAGATCATACTAAAAAGTTCTTCGGCAGTTACGGCGATGCCGATATCATCGAGAATTTCGCCCATCAGCACCTCACGAACCATTTCGTTCCAGATCTGCTGACGCATTTGAAAGGCTTCCCTGGGTCCGGCTGACTGTCCGGTTTGCGTTTGCCAGTTTTCTATCTGCTGCTGTGCGCGCATTTCGAACTGCTGATAGCCGATGGCGGTTCCTTCTACACGTCCAACATCAAAACGCTGCTGGCGCATCGGGCCATAGCCCAGGAAGTCGCCCAGCACAAACGCCGCCAAACCGATACCGATCACGGCAATCAATAATCCTGAATAGTTTCTGATTTTCGTTATTACAGCCATTTTTTATTCTTGTTTAAAATTTTGGTTTGCAAAGATAGGGAAAAAAGTTTAGTTGGGGCGAATTGCTATTCGCCCGTACGTTTATTAATCTTTCTTTGGGGCGAAATATTTTTCGCCCCTACATCTTCGTGTCTTCCCATCCTCCCGGGTCCCAGTTCTCAGCTCTCAACACTCACCTTCACCAGCTCCAGGCGTTTCTCGCTGACTTGCAGGATTTTGACGGTGACCTGGCCAATGCTGACCTCCTCTCCTTTTGCGGGGATGCTTTCCATGTGGTTAAGGATGAGTCCGCCGAGGGTTTCAAACTCTTCCGATTCGGGGAGGTTCAGTTTGTACTTATCGTTGAGGTAGTCGATCTCCAGGCGCGCGGAAAAGATGTATTCATCGATACCGGTTTGTTTCTCAACCAGGTCTTCCACATCATATTCATCATCTATCTCACCAAATATCTCCTCCATGATGTCTTCGATGGTGATGATGCCGGCGGTGCCGCCAAATTCGTCGAGCACAACGGCAATGCTTTTCCGCTGCTGTATCAGGCTCTTCAGCAGTTTATTGGCGTGCATGGTTTCCGGAACGAGCAAAACCGGCCTGATGATGTCGCGCACGTTGCGCGGTCCGGAGAAAAAGTCAAAAGCGTGCACATAGCCAACGATGTCGTCGATCGAATTCTGATAGACCAGCACTTTCGACAGTCCGGTTTGGGAAAATATGCTTCTGATGGCCGGAATGCTTTCGTTTTGTGAAACGGCCACCACTTCAGTACGGGGGATCAGGCATTCACGTAATTTTACTTCAGGAAATTCGATGGCATTCCGGAACATTTGGATTTCCCTTTGCCGCTCATTGCTTTCCTCATGTTGCTCACCAAACTCTTTCAGGAAGTTATCCATGTCGATCGCATCAAACACCTTTTTTGAAGAGGTCACATCGGTACGCAGCAGATGCTTCATGATGAGGTTTGAGGTGGCCATTGTAAAGGCGATGATTGGATACAACAGATAATATATTATGGTAACCGGCAAGGCAAAAGCATTCAGGAACCGGTTCGGGTTGATCCGGAACAGCGTTTTGGGCAGAAATTCTGCGAATATCAGGATGACCAGTGAGGAGATGATGGTTTGCAAAAGGAATACACTGAATTCTCCTTTTATGGGCAGGGGAAGCATGGAATAAAGCAGGGGTTCCAGCAGGGCGGCAAAGGAGATGCCATAAACCACCAGGGCAATGTTATTGCCAACGAGCATTGTAGAAATGAAGCTCGACTCTGACCGGACAAACCGGGAGAGGAGATGGGCAGAAAAGCCGCCACGTTGTTTGTCCACTTCAACCTTTAGCTTGTTTGCGGCCACAAAGGCAATTTCCATCCCTGAGAAAAATGCGGACAGCAGCAGGCTGATGATGATGAGGGTGGTCATTATTGTTGATTCGTTGATT
>SKTA01000251.1 GCA_007122745.1 Bacteroidales bacterium | reverse complement strand
CGACCTGGGGTTTGATGATTGTCAGTTCTTCATCAGTCCATTTACCCAAAACATATTGCGACTGAAAGCCTTTCGGATAATCGCCGCCGATCCCGAAGCGCAGACGTGCAAACTGATCTGTACCGAGGTGATCGATAATATCTGTCAGTCCGTTATGTCCGCCGGCACCGCCCTTTGGCCGCATGCGTAATGTGCCGGGTGGCAAGGCTACGTCATCGGTCACAATTAAAAGATTTTCCAGTTCGATCTTTTCCTTGTTCATCCAATAGAGGACAGGGCGACCGCTTCTGTTCATGTATGTGGATGGTTTCAGAAGATGGAAAATCCGGCCTTTGAACCGAAATGTGGCCATGTCACCATAACGTGCAGGGGAAAAAGTGATGTCGTGCCTGGCCGCTAAGGCATCGGTCACTATAAACCCGATGTTATGCCGTGTTTCCGCATATTCAGGTCCAATGTTTCCCAGTCCGACAATCAGGTATTTCATTGTGAAAAATTTGTTGTCAAAAGTACACGATTTTTTTTCACTCAGGAAAACAAAAAAGGCATAAAGCTGGTCAACAACCTTATGCCTATAAAATGTTTGCTGATGTTCCGGTTCTTAATCCGGGACTGAATCAGTCGTTTATTCTTCTTTAGCGTCTCCTTCTGAGGCTTCTCCTTCTTCTCCTTCTTCTCCTTCAACCGCTTCTCCTTCAACCTCTTCTCCTTCAGGTTCAACCGGTGCCATCATCGCTGCTCTTGCAGATTTCACCAGTACCACAACAGCATTTTCAGGATCCAGAAGTTCAATATTTTCTAATTCCAGACTGCCTACAACAAAAGAATCGCCAATTTCCAATGCAGAAATGTCAATTTCAATTTCCGCAGGCAACTGATCCGGCAAAGCTTTCACGTTCAGCCTGCGGCGCTTGATCAGCATCTTACCACCGGCAATTACACCCGGACTGTCGCCAACAATCTTGATTGGCACAGAAATCTTAACCGGTTTGTCGGAAAAGATTTCCAGAAAGTCAGCATGGTTAATCCTGTCGGTAACAGGGTGATACTGAATGTCCTGAAGAACTGCTTCCATCTTCTTACCTGAAATGTCAAGTGAAACAAGACACGCTTCCGGTGTAAATACAATGTCTTTAAAGCTTTTTTCTGACGTAAAGAACTGGATCTGTTCCTTACCTCCATAGATAACGCAAGGCACATTACCCTCCCTGCGCAACCGTCTTGCATCTTTTTTCCCTACGTTCTCTCTCAGAGAACCGCTCACAGATACTTTTTTCATCGGTTTGTAATTAAAGGTTTATAAATAAAGATCAGGAAATCCTGATTTTGAGGGCGCAAAGATAGTAAAAATAGTTTAGATGTTGAGATGTTTAGAAGTTTGGAAGTATAAGGTAATTGATCAATTATCAAATAACTCCTTCATCCGCAAGCTTTTGAATGGCTTCCGCATCCATGCCGGGCAGACGGCTTAATATTTCAAGGTTGTGTGTGCCAATGTCGGGTGCCGGATCGCGCTTGCTTGTTTCGGGCACATTGCACATCTTCAATGGGTTTCCTGCAATTTTAATATCTCCCGCTTCCTTGTCGTAAACATCTACGATCATGTTCCGTGCCTGTATCTGCAGGTCATCAAAAAGCTTATCCACTGTATTGATGGGAGCACAGGGAATTTTCGCATCTTCAATAATCTTCAGCCACGCACCGGAAGTTTTTTCAGCAAAAACCGGTTCAAGAATCGCTGTCAGCGCATCAACGTTTTGTGTTCTGAACCCGTTGGTCCTGAATCTTGGGTCACCAATCAGATCCTCCCGGTGGATTGCTTTACAGAATGTTTTCCAAAGGTTGTCATTTCCCACGGCGATCACAAAGTAGCCATCTGAAGCCTTAAAAGCCTGAAAAGGGGTGATGGTCGGATGGCGGTTTCCGATTGGCTGCGGCGACTTTCCTTCTACCTGGAAGCGGGTCAGTGCATTTTCAAGGATGGAGACCTGGCAGTCGAGCATCGAAATGTCTATTTTTTGACCAAGGCCGTTCTGTGTTCTCTGAAAGAGCGCGGCATTTATGCCAATAGCGGTGTAGAGTGATGCGGTGATGTCGCCGAGCGACATGCCTACGCGGGTAGGTGGTGAATCGGGCCACCCCGTTATGCTCATGATCCCACCCATCGCCTGTGCAAGAATGTCATAAGACGGTCTTTCGCTGTAAGGTCCACTGTGTCCGAAACCCGAGGATGCGGCGTAGATGAGTCCGGGATGGAGCTCCTTGAGGGTTTCATAGCCCAGTCCGAGCCTTTCCATCGTTCCGGGCCTGAAGTTCTCAACAAGCACGTCAAACTGCGGCAAAAGCTGCTTAAAAATCTGTTTTCCTTTCTCAGATTTAAGGTTTAGAGAAATGCTTTTCTTGTTTCTATTGATGCTGATAAAGTACAGGCTTTTGCCGTTCTTAAACGGCCCGAAGCTGCGTGCATCATCACCCGTGACGGGCATTTCCAGCTTCACAACCTCTGCCCCCAGGTCACTCAGTATCATCGTACAAAAAGGACCTGCCAGCACACGCGTCAGGTCCAGCACTTTAATGTTCTCCAATGGTAGGTTCATTATCATAACATTTTATCCTATACGTGGAACACAATTTTCAACATTGAAAACCTTGGGAAATGGGGTTTAGTTGTTGAGGTGTTTAGTTGTTTAGGTTTTGTTTATCTGGGGTTTAACTATTTGGTTTTATTTAAGAGCGCCAGAAAGATCTTTTCAGCTGTGATGGGCAGCGATTTTATCCGGATTCCGATAGCATCATAGATGGCATTGGCGATCATTGGCGCAACCGGTATCATCGGGTGTTCACCGATTCCGCGTGCGCCATAAGGGCCGTCGGGCTGAGCTACTTCTACAAAGATGGGGACTACCTCATCGGGAATATCCAAAGCTGTTGGGATTTTGTAATCCGTGAAGTTGGGGTTCAGCATTTTTCCTCTGTGGTCAAAGCGCATGTCTTCGTAAAGCACGGTAGAGATTCCCTGCAACACCCCGCCGATGATCTGTCCTTTGGCGAGTGATGGATTCAGCACTTTTCCGGCATCGATGGCTTCAACGACTTTCAGTATTTTGATCTTTCCTGTCCTTTTATCTACTTCCAACTTGATGGCCGCAGCTCCAACGGTATAATGCACGTTTGGGTGTCCTCCCTGACTTGTTTCCGGGTCTGCTTTTGCCGAAGTGAATTCGGGCATAAACATCCCCCGGCCAAGTACAGGTCCGCCCCTGAAAGAACCGTCATCTGTCTGGATACCGGTAATCATAAAATCTTTTAACGGCAGCGTGAATGCCGGATCATGTTTGGATCTAACAGCTTCATCTTCAAGATAAAGCTTTTCTGGAGGAATCCCTTTTGCGCGCGAAACCATATCAATAATTTGATCTTTTGCGTCGATTGCTGCCTTCTTTACGGCATTGCCGCAACTCCATGTTACATGCGAAGCCACTGTTTGCCACTCGTATGGATTTCGGTCCGTGTCAGGTGTCTCCACCCTGATCTTGGAGGGGTGGATCGTGAGCACTTCCGCAGCGATTTGTGCCATCACCGTTAGGAGGCCCTGGCCGATATCCATTCCGGAGATCATGATGTTTGCGCTGGCATCTTCGTTTAGTTTCAGAAAACAGGATGATGAAGCATTGGGTGGCATGGCGGGAGCTTTCCAGAACAGTGAAAATCCTTTGCCAATTTCTTTGTCCGGGTCCTGCGACGACTCTTTTTTGCCCCAATCTATGGCAGCGGCAGCCTTGTCTATCGCCAGATGTAGTCCGCTTGGATTCATGTGGGCACCATAGGCCAGTGTGTCGCCCTCTTTGATGCCGTTGATTTTCCGAAGCGCCACGGCATCTATGTCCAGATGCTCCGCGATTTTGTCCATGTGGGTCTCCAGTCCGAACAGAAACTCCGAATATCCAAAGCCTCTGTAAGGCCCGCCCGGAGGCAGGTTTGTGTAAATGCAGTAGCTGTCAATCGCTACGTGGTCGATTTTGTATGGCCCGATTGCTGACAGTCCGACAGCATTCACCACGTTTGCTCCGTATTCAACGTAGGCGCCTGCATCCCAGTACAGGTCGTGCTTGAGGGCTTTTATTCTGCCATCCTTGCTGACGCCCATTTTGACTTTAGTAACTACACCAAGGCGTTGATAGGTGTTGTAAAACTCCCGTTCCCGGGTCCACATGATCTTGACCGGATGCCCGGGATTTTGTGTGGCGATGGCCGCAGCCATGATCTCCATCGTAACACCGGCCTTGGAGCCAAAGCCTCCTCCGACATAGGGAGCGATCACCCTTACATCATTGTGGGTGATACCCATGTGGGCCAGTGCCTCTGCAAAAAGGTGACGCTGTGTATGGGGCGACTGTGATGAGGCCCATACCGTGAGCCTTCCCGAAAGATCATATTTTGCCACACAAGCGTGTGGCTCGATGGCGCAATGGGAGAACCTGGGAACAAAGTATTCCTCTTCAAGCACATAATCCGATTCTGCAAACGCCTTTTCAATATCCCCCTTTCGGATTTTTCTTTGATGCGCGATGTTGGTTTGTGCCTTTGGAAAAAACCAGGGCACGTGCGGGTAATCTTCAAGCCCGGGATGTATAAGTTCACTGTCGGCTTCCAGGGCATCCATCTGGCTGGTCACCTTGAGCAACGGCTTGTAGTGGACGCGTACCAGCTCGGCACCTCTTTTTG
>SKTA01000157.1 GCA_007122745.1 Bacteroidales bacterium | reverse complement strand
TGAAGGGGATGTCATCGTCAAATTCAAGGTTACCGGAAAAGGGGAAGTGATGAATCCGGAAATTGTTAAATCTGTCGGTTACGGCTGTGACGAGGAAGCAATCAGGCTGGTAATGATGCTAAGCTACCAGGCTGTTAAGAATAGGGGGGTTAGGGTTACTACCGACAACACGGTCAAAATCCCCTTTCGCATCAAGAAAAAGAAAACAACACAAAAGTATTCTATATCCTATACAAGTAAAACACAAGACCAAAGTCGGGAACAAGCGGAAAAATCTAAGCAAACACCAAAAGAAAAGCCCCGAAGCCAAGAAGTCTACACCTACACCATCCGCTATTAAGCTAACTTTGACAGGCTACACAACACATAATCAAGAAAACATGGATCAGTCTCCGGTTATTCGCCTCACAAAAGAGTTTCGTTTTGAAGCAGCACACGCGTTATGGAACTATGATGGTCCTTGCCGAAACATTCACGGCCACAGTTACATTTTATATGTAACGGTAAAGGGACGTCCGGAAACAGGACATGAATCTCCAAAGCAAGGGATGCTCATTGACTTTTCGGTCCTTAAACACATTGTGAACGAGAATATTATCGATGTGTTTGACCATGCGCTTCTTGTAAATGGCAACACGCCACATGCTGAAATGGCAAGGGAGATGAAGATGTTTGGAAAACTTACGGCAGTTCCCTATCAGCCAACCTGTGAAAACATGATCCACGACTTTGCCGGGAGGATAAGAAATACATTGCCTGAAGGTGTGGCGTTATTTTCCCTCCGCCTTCACGAAACAGCATCATCATATGCTGAATGGTTTGCAGAAGACAATTAACCTTCCGGCCTTTATTGTCCTGAAAATGTATTAATTTTGCATCAAACAAAGAATTAGTATAACTTGGAAGAATCACCCGATCCTTATTTATGCCTGGCTGCGCACCTGATTACACTGCTAAGCCAATTTTCTATGGACGCGCTTTATGGCCTGGGAACCATGATATTGCTATTGTTTGTTTCGGCAATGGTTTCAGGTTCGGAGATTGCCTATTTTTCCCTGACGCACAACCACATATCCAACATCAGAAAACAGGAACGCCCAACAGACAAAAAGATCCTGTCGTTGCTGGAACGACCCAACCGACTGCTTGCAACAATCCTGATCACAAACAACGTGATCAATATTGCCATCATTATCCTTTCCACTTTTGTTTTCAGTGCTTTATTTGATCTGGGGCTTCACCCGGTTCTGCAGTTTTTGATCCAGGTTGCTGCCGTAACCTTCCTTATCCTCCTGTTCGCAGAAATATTGCCCAAGGTTTATGCCGCGCGACACCCTGTAAAATTCTCCGCGATCATGGCCGGTCCTTTGCTGATGCTCAGGCGTTTGCTTTTTCCTTTGAGTTCATTGCTCGTGAAAACAACCCGCATCATCGATAAGCGAATGGAGAAAAAAAGACCCAACCTCAGCATGCATGAGCTTTCACATGCACTGGAAATCACCTCCGATGAATCTACCAGTGAAGAGGACAAAAAGTTGTTGCGTGGCATCGTTCGTTTTGGCAACATTTACGTCAGAGAAATTATGAAATCGCGGGTCGACGTGGTTGCTGTTGATAAAGAAACCCCATTCAGTGATCTGATAAAAGTTATCCGTGAAGCAGGTTATAGCCGGATTCCGGTATACCGCGAAAAATTTGACAATGTGGAAGGGATTCTATACATAAAGGACCTTCTGCCACATCTTGACAAAGATGATGATTTCAATTGGCAGGAACTGTTGCGCAATGCGTTTTTTGTGCCGGAGAGCAAAAGAATCAACGATCTTTTGAAAGAGTTTCAGGAAAAAAAGATCCACATGGCCATTGTTGTGGATGAGTATGGCGGAACTGCAGGGCTGGTAACCCTCGAAGACATCCTTGAGGAGATTGTGGGTGAGATCAACGATGAGTTTGACATGGAGGAAGCCATATACTCAAAAATAGATGATTCCACTTTTGTGTTTGAAGGAAAAACGTTATTAAAAGATTTCTGTAAAATAATTGGTATTGAAGATGATGTTTTTGATGAGATAAGGGGGGAGGCAGACACACTGGCAGGCCTGATCCTGGAGATCAAGCAGGAAATTCCATTCAAGGGTGCCAAAATAAATTACCAACATTTTGAGTTTGAAATAGAGGGCGTTGACAAGCGCCGCATCAAACGGATCAAGGTAAAAATCAAGGCATAGTTGCATGAAAAGGCTTATTGTTCTCCTGTTTTTTTTCTCTTTCCTGTTTGCCTGTGTACAGTATGATGCCCCAAAGCCAAGGGGTTATTTTCGAATCGCCTTACCGGAAAAGGAATACCAGAAGTTTGATTCAACTTTTCCCTACAATTTTCAATATCCTGTTTATGGTGAGGTTGTTCCCGATTCGAGGGAATGGGCAGAAGCCTATTGGGCGGACCTGGTGTTTGATGCATTCAGTGCCCGAATCCATTTAAGCTACAAAGCTGTGGAGGGTTCAGACAACCTTTACACATACCTTGAAGATGCTCACACTTTTGTGCACAAGCACATCCCGAAAGCAACCGCCATCCATGACGAAATTTTCATGATTGACGAAAACAGGGTTTTTGGCATGTTGTTCCGAATCAAAGGGAGGGAGGCTGCTTCACCCCTGCAGTTTTATGCAACCGACAGTACCGATCACTTTCTTCGGGGTGCATTGTATTTTGAAACAACACCCAACAACGATTCGCTGGCTCCGGTAATCGAATTCATTGAAAAGGATGTCCGGCACATGCTTTTCACACTCGAATGGAAATAATAAAGTCTGGTTGACATGACACTAGACTGTTCCTTCCTGAAGCATGTTTCTGGCCGTACTGATTTCCACAAATGAGGGTCCGGCTTTCTTGCCAAAATTTCCGGCCAGTACAACAATGAGGTCGCCCTCGTTGATCTCCCCCTGCCCGATCAAACCTGACAGGGTTGTTTTGATGAATGTTTTTTTGGATGTCTCCACATCCATTTGATCGGCAAAAACCCCGTAGTTCAGGGCTAGTTCGCGCATCACACGTTCTTCATAGCACTGGGCATAAATGGGTATCCTGCCCCTGAAGGCAGAAAGATATCTTGCTGTTTTTCCGGTATCGGTATCGGTGATTATGGCTTTGGTATTTAATTTTGAGATGGTACGAACGGCCGTTTTGGAAAGGAAAACCGAAATATAGTTATCATGGGGCAAAACGTTGCTGTCGATGTTGAATGAACGGCTTCTTTCTGCTTCCCGAACGGTACGGGTCATCATTTTCAGCGACTCCAGCGGATATTTCCCAAAAGCGGTTTCGCCACTCAGCATCACGGCATCGGTTCCATTGAAAACGGCATTTGCAATATCGCTGACCTCCGCCCTGGTGGGTCGCGGATTTTGTATCATGGAGTGCAGCATCTGGGTGGCAATGATCACCGCTTTTTTCCTGCGGATACATTTTTTGATCAGACTGGCCTGGATGCCGGGAATCCTTTCAGCAGGCACCTCAATGGCCAGGTCACCGCGGGCAATCATGATGCCATAACAGTGATCCAGTATCTCATCAATATTGTCAACACCTTGCTGGTTTTCAATCTTGGCAATCAGCTTAACCGGATTGTCATGTTCATCCAGTATTTCTTGTATTGCCAGCAAGTCTTCTTTGTTCCTGACAAAAGAATGGGCAATGAAGTCCAGTTTGTTTTTGATGGCGAAATGAATGTATTCAATGTCTTTTGCATTTAGGGAAGGAAGGGTAATGACCGTTCCGGGCAGGTTTACGCTTTTTCTCCCCTGGATCGTACCGTTGTTCTCCACGCGGCAGATAAGGTGACTTGCATGCTTTTCAACTACAGAAAGCGCAATGTCTCCGTCATCGATCATGATCTGCTTGTCCGGCTCCATGTGTTTTACAAAATCGGGGTAGTTGACATAGATACAATCTTTTGTGGAGGCTTTGCTGTTGTGTCCTTCCACCCTTATCATCTGATCTTTCAAAACGATGACATCCTCCTCTGAAGCATTGGTGCGCACTTCGGGTCCTTTAGTATCCACCATGAAAGGAATTCTGATCGATACACTACGCACATTTTCAATGATCTTCATAGTCTGATCCGGATTTTGATGAGCGGTGTTGATGCGAACAACATCCATCCCCTCCTCATACAGGGCGCAAATGAAGTCGGCATCACACTTCCGGTCTGAAATCGTTGCAACAATTTTCGTAAGTTTTTCCATAACAGTTCTTTTTCTTTATTCGTACCGGAGCGATTCTATCGGATCAAGTCTTGATGCTTTGGCAGCGGGATAGTATCCTGCCACAATGCCTACCCCAAAGCAAATGGCAACACCTGACAGGATCCAAAGCCAGGGAATGATGAACGGGCTGCCGATAAGAACCGATATCCCGTTACCTGCCAGAATACCCAGCACAATTCCCACCACACCTCCAATCTGGCAGATAAGGATGGCCTCGGAGAGAAACTGCTGTTTGATTACTGCCCTGGTGGCACCCAATGCTTTTCGGATACCAATCTCGCGCGTGCGCTCCGTTACACTTACCAGCATAATGTTCATAAGGCCAATGGCAGCACCTGCCAGTGTGATAAGACCAATGATCGTGGCTGCGAGAGTTACAAAGCGGATGTTTTCAATAAGTGCTTGTGCAATGTTATCACTTTTGGCAATGTCGAAACTGTTTGGTTCACCCAACCTTACTCCCCTTATCATCCTTAACACTCCCGTCGCCTCCCCAATGGCATCATCAAGGCTTTCCAGATCGAATGTGCTCACGTTGATGGTGTAGTTCATGTTGGGACGGGAAAAATCCTGCCGCACGGTCATGTATGGAATGATGCAATTCAGGTCGTCTGAAAAACCAAACCCTGAACCCTGCCGTTGCAGAACGCCGATCACCTGATAGCGTCTTCCGGCAACGGTAACGATGGCTCCCAACGGATCAGCGTCACCGGGGAATAAGGTCCCGACCACATCATGTCCAAGGATCACCACGTTGGCACCAAACTGCAATTCCGTATTGGAAAAGTTTCGTCCGGAAGCAAGTTCAAAACCGGATGTCACCAGGTAATTCTCATCGCTACCGATCACACGAGCGTTCGGATTGGTTTCATTACCCCTGTATCTTGCCGTTGCATTGCCTGTGCCCCATACCGACAAACTCACGAAAGCAGGGAAGTCAAACTGATCCTTAAAGGCGACTGCCTCATCGTAGGTAATGCGCCTGAACACTTGTGGCTGGACCCCTCCTGCTCCTGTTTGAATGACCATTTCCCGGTTACGGATAGAAAAACTATTGGCTCCCAATCGCGCAAAATTCTCGGTGATGGACAGTTTGATCGAATCAATTGCTGTTAGTATCCCCACCAGTGCCATAATCCCAAAGGCTATGATCAACACGGTGAGCATGGCACGTAAAAGGTGGCTGCGGATCGACTCCAGGGCGACCTTTAAGTTTTCAAAAAGAACCGTGATAATCAGACGCATGTTAATTATTACATTTTGCTGCCAAAAGCCAGGTCGCCGGCATCTCCTAAACCGGGAACAATATAAGCTTTGGCGGTTAATTCATCATCAACGGCTCCCAGCCAAAGGGTGTAGTTATCATTTGGCATGTTCTTTTTCACATATTCAACCCCTTCATTACTGGCGAGGATGGAAACAATATGGGTATGTGCCGGTGTTGCCTTCCTGATGAGTTCTTTATAGCTCAACACCATTGAAGCCCCGGTGGCAAGCATGGGGTCGCTGATAATCAAGCATTTGCCCTCAAGTGACGGGCCGGAAACATATTCAACCTTGATGTCGAAACGGCCATCTTTCCTATGTTTACGATATGCAGATATAAAAGCATTCTCGGCACGATCGAAAGCATTCAGCAAGCCCTGGTGCAACGGCAGGCCCGCCCTGAGAATTGTGGCGATCACCGGTTGCTGATCCAGGACCTCACCATGGGCTACACCCAGTGAGGTAAGAACCTCTTTGCTTTTCCATTTGAGGGTTTTGCTGATCTCATAGGCAAATATTTCACCAACCCGTTCCATGTTCCGCCTGAAACGCATGCTGTCGCGCTGTATCTCCAGATCACGCATTTCAGCAATATACTGGTTTAACAATGAAGATCTCTTTCCTAAAATATATATCATCCGGTCGTATCTTTAAATTATCTTCATAAAGGGGAAGCAAGCTTGTTTTTAATGGTCCAAAATTAAGCATTTAGAGCCTGCAAACAACTATTTGCAAAAAATTCGCCTTCCGCACGCCTTCATGTCCAGAATCCCGTTTATCAGCGGCCTGATCACTGGAGGCATGCGATTCAGCCTGATCTGTAAAAATAAGCATTCTTTTGAACCAAAGCTTTTATAAAAACGAGCCAAGCCGGCATTTGTGGATCCTTCAAAATCAAGCACCATCTCTTTTCCTGCGTTTGTTCGGATAAAATGATCAACCAAAAGGCTCATGGCACCATTTTCCCTGGCCTCAGGCGTTGAACCGGAAAACAACCACACCGCTTTCCGGTGACTTTTGAAGAAAACGATACCCGCACAAAAGTTGTTTGTTTCTGAATATGCAGCCAACACATCCACCATATGTTTATGCATTCCTGAGTATATCAGATGCTTAAGCAATTTGTAATCTTTTTCCCTGAAAGGAATATGACCGATTTTTTTTTGCGTACGGAAAGCCTGGATGATCTCTTCCGGCCGGGCATGTGGGGTGATAAAAACACCCTTGTTCTCTGCCTTTCTAATATTCCTTTTTGTGTTTTCAGAATAGTTCTTTCTGATCTTTTCATAGGGTAAGATCAGATCCAGTTCGTGAGTAATTCCATTTCCACCAATAGCCGGATGATCTGGTGGTAAGCTATTGTAAATGTTCAGATTGAACGCGGCATATTTAAAATGGGAAGGGATCGCCCTGATAAACTGCTCTGTTCGTTGACCGGCCATACGGTCGCGACTGAACACACCAAGTTGTTGAATAAAAAAGGGCTGATAGATATAGCGAACCGCATACTTCTTACGATAGGGCAATGGCATCACAGCCTGATAGTCATCCATCACCAGCGCATCCCAGGAGGAAGCACACATGTCAAGATACCATGAGTATGCATAGAACAGTCCGTTCACCGATTTCTCTATGCATTTATCCCACTTTGCAAAATCTATTTCATCATGAGTCAGATAGCGGATCATAATTCTTTTTGTGTTGTTTGGCAGCAGCCTGATACATCTTCTCGTAAAGTTTTTTCCAGTCTTTCCAGACACCACGGTCACATAGAGAATCGTTATGCCAAAGGCTGACAAATGTACCACCTACTTTTACTACTTCTTCAATCAGTTTATTTATGATTGGCAGCGATTGCTCCGGATTCAATCCCAGATACTGTCTAAAAGTTCCGTCCATCACTACAAAAGGGACTATGATGAGCGGGGTGCGCTTCTCCGATTGCAGGTCATAAAACCTGAAAGGGGTGCATATGCCTGCCCTGAAACCCGGTTGACTGGCAAACCCCATGGTGAAGTCGTACGACATGTTTTCTTCAAGCAGCTTCTTGTAAGTTGCCGGTATGTGCAGCTTTAAATAATGTTGCCTGCTTAGTTTAACTTCCTGGTTTAATATATTGCAAAGTCGCTTTGCTTCAATGCCCGGCAACGCTTCATCGCTGTTTGAGGCAAAACTGGGATGAATTCCGACATAGGCATAATCCCCGATCTTTTTGATCAGTGAAATTAATGACTTGGAGTAGTATGCAATGTTTTTGTCATAATGGCCGTAATCGCCAAGCAAAAAAAAGTAACACGCCTTGATCCCACTATTTTTATAAAGGTCGATCTGATAATCGTAAGTGTCAAAAGGGTCTTTACGCTTTTTCATTATAACACGCACCCGTTCAGCAATTGCCTTCAGATCTCTTTGCAGCAGTGACCTGATGGCGCCCAGCACACTTCTTATCAACCCACGCCCTTTGTAAGCATAGGCAACATCAATGTCATAGGTTGGCAGGAATGTGAAAGCCTTTTCCGGAAGGTTCAATTCAGGGAAATTATTGATTAACTCTTTTTTTAGGATGAGGGCATAATGGTTTACAACCGGTTTTTGAAGGAAGTGATTCTTAAAGGCAAAGGATTCGGAAGCTTCAAACCGGCCAAAGGTATCTGTTTTATGTGGCAAATATTCTTCGTATCTGCTGACCATAAAAAACACAGCCGCAAACAAGTCAAAACCCAGACCCTGGTCCTCAGCCGCCGGAAACAGCAAAGGCAACTCTCCTGTCCATCTGATTTCAGGTACAAAATAATGCACCCCCCTTTCCTGAAGAAATCCACATGCCGGGATAAACACCGATTTTGTCTGGAGCGCACCCCTTGAATAATTAATTTTGGGCCCATCGTAAGCCAAAAAATCTTTCTGACTGCCGGTCAGCTTCCATTCAGCTCCCAGCAGGTTTCCAATTAACAATTCGCACACATAGTCGATCCTGTTGGCAGGTTTCGGACAATACACCAATATCATTGATCCGGGCATTGGTAAGAAAATGTAAAGGTAATGGTATTTTTTTTTAAACGAAAGTGTGCTCCTATACATTGCCGTGTATTTGCAAGTCACATCAGGCCATTGTCTGCAAAGCTGAAATACCTGTCGCTTGTAATGATAAGATGATCCAATACGGGCATATCCAGGGAAATTCCTGATTCTTTGCATTTTTTAGTGATTTTGACATCACTGCTGCTTGGCTGGATCTGACCGCTTGGATGATTGTGGCATATTATGATCGCTGCGGCATTGTTTTCAAGGGCCAGCCTGAAGATCTTTTTGGGGTCGGCAACGGTGCCGCCCACGCCACCTTCACTGACAGATATTGTTTTATGGATTCTGTTGTTTCGTGTCAGGGTTATGATCCAGAACTCTTCATGCGGGAGGTCACCGATCAACGGCTGCATCACCTCAAAGCCATCTTTACTGCTTACAATCACATTTTTCCTGATCGCTTCCGCCATGCGCCTGCGCCGTCCAAGCTCCATAACGGCATTGATCTTTATTGCTTTAGCTTGACCTATTCCTCTAAACTTCATCAGGTCATGTATCCGCAGTCTGCCAAGTTCAGAAAGGTTATTGGATGCTTTACTGAGAATAAGCCGCGATAGCTCCACTGCAGTAAGGTCTTTGGTACCTGATCCGATGATGATGGCAAGCAATTCGGCATCCGACAATGCTTTGCTGCTTTTGGCAAGCATTTTCTCCCTGGGCCTGTCGTCTTGAGCCCAGCTTTTGATCCCTTTGTGGGGGGATTGGGGATATTTTACGCTCATTTTGTTTTGTTTGAAATTTTTGCAATTTAAGGTGTTTTTTTGCATTTTCAAACAAAAAAAAGACCTTTCTTAGCGAAAGGTCTTTTTCGTAGCCCGTAGGGGAATCGAACCCCTGTTACCAGGATGAAAACCTGGCGTCCTAACCCCTAGACGAACGGGCCGTTAATAGAAATGTTATTGCAGTTTATTAACATGCTTTGTCATCTTAGACTTCAGGTTAGCCGCCTTATTCTTATGAATCGCATTTTTCTTTGCGAGTCGGTCAATCAGAGAAATAACGCGGGGCAGGCTTTTTTGTGCCTCCTCTTTGCTTTGCGTCTTTCTCAATTGTTTGATCGCAGTACGTGTTGATTTGGCATAATAGCGGTTCCTCAGTCTTTTTGCATTATTGGAACGGATTCTTTTCTTTGCCGATTTGTGATTTGCCATGATCGCTTAAAATAAAATGTATAACCTTTAGTTTTGCAGCCCGTAGGGGAATCGAACCCCTGTTACCAGGATGAAAACCTGGCGTCCTAACCCCTAGACGAACGGGCCTTTGGGTTTCAGAATCTCCGAAAACGAGTGCAAAGATAAAACTATTTTGGAAACTCGCAAAACCTGCGATCAAAATTTAATTATATATAGATGGTTTAAAAAATCTTTTAAAAAATCCTAAAAAGCAAACAGGTTAAAGTATTTTTCCCCTTACAAATGTTATTGTACAATAGTTTTTATATATTTGTACATATTTTTGTTTGATTGAAAACGATTAATCCAAAGCACCAGAATTAACCAATACAAAAAACTAACGTATGAAAAACATTAACTTTAAACTGTTAGCCATTGTGCTAATTTCAGCCGGGCTATTTGCCAGCTGCGGCTTAAACAGAATGGTCAATAACTATGATGAGGGGATTAGGTATACCCCGGAGACAAATCCTTTGGAAAACCATGGCGGCCAGGTAGCAGCTAATGTTCAGGGCGCGGTCGATGAAGGATACTTTCACCGCAATGCAGTTGTTGAGATCACGCCGGTTTTGAAATATGAAGGAAACGAAAAAGAGCTTAGCACTGTTGTTTTACGCGGCAGCAACACAACCACTGCGGGCAACATGATCAGCCGTGATCAACAGGGTTCTTTCAGTTTGAACAATGTGATCTCTTTTGAGCCGGAAATGCTTGCTTCTGAGCTTTACATCCGCGCCAAACTTTATCGCGAAGGACGTGAAGAGAGAGCAACCATTCTTCCTGAAAGGAAAGTTGCCGACGGCATTATCAACACTTCACAGTTCATCAAAAACGACCATCTCGTTTCCATCGTACCTCATAGGTATGAGAAAGAGGTTATTGTTTCAAAAACAGCCAATGTTTATTTCGCCTACATGCGCCACAACCTGAACTGGAGACTTGACCTAAACCGCGCTGAAGAAGCACGCGCCAGAATCAGTGAACTTACAGAATTTATCGAAAGAGGCTGGGAGTTGAAAGCTGTTGAGGTAGACGCATGGGCTTCCCCTGAGGGTGAGATCGCATTCAATATGGAGCTTTCTGAAAATCGTGCTGAAACCGGTGAAAGATACATCAAGAACCTTTTTCGTCAGAAGGATGTTGAAATGCCCGAGCTTACGGTTGCAGCCAAAGGTGAAGACTTTGACGGATTCATGACAAAACTGAATACTTCAGACCTTCCCGACAAACAAACCATTGCCAATGTGATTAACTCCCAGATCGCACCAGCCGAAAGGGAAAGAAGGATCAAGGACATGACGCTTATCTATGCCGAAATTGAAAAGATCCTTGAACCCCTCCGTCGTGCAGAAATCACAGTGCATGCATACGAACCCAAAAGAACCGATGAGGAGATCGCAAACCTCGCTGTCAGCAACCCTGCAGAACTGGATCAGGACGAATTGCACTTTGCTGCTACGCTTACAGATAACAAGCAAACACAACTTGCGATTTATCGTTCGGCTACAGAACTGTTCCCAAATAGTTATGAAGGCTTCAACAATGCTGCCGCCATCCTTCTGGAAATGAATGAAGTGGAACAAGCTGCATCCTACCTCGAAAGAGCCAACCAACTTGCTCCGGGCAACGGTCATGTCCAAAACAACCTGGGTGTTGTGGCCGCATGGCAATATGATGACGAAAGCGCGAAATCATTGTTCCAGTCTGCAAGGGCTCAAGGTATTGATGTGAATTACAACATAGGTGTGCTGCAGATCAGAAGCGGCGACTATAATGATGCACTCAGGTCATTCTCCGACCATACCTGCCGCTACAATCTGGCACTTGCACAGCTGATGTCAGAAAACCAGAGTGCTGCGATCAACACCTTGAACTGCGCACCCGCATGTGGACAGGTCGCTTACCTGAAAGCGGTGATTGCAGCCAGAAACAATGATGCAACCGCATTGTACAACAACCTGAGAAATGCCATCGAATTCAATGCAAACCTGAAAAACATGGCTGCCAATGATCGTGAATTTATTCAGTTCTTTGGGCAAAGTGAATTCCAGGATGTCGTTAGATAAATCTAACTCCTAAAACAATAAAAAAGCCCGCTGCGTTGCACCGGGCTTTTTTATTAGGGTGACAATCTAATGCTGGTCATACCACGGGGATAATCCCTGTTAACCGTGTCCAGGACCATTTTCAGATGGTCATTGTAAGCCACAAAGTCGATGGCATTGACATCCAGAAGCAAAATACGAAGTTCAGGCTGTTGCTTCAGATAATTGAAGTAGCTTTCCTGGATCTTTTCAAGATAATCGTCAGGAATACGCTGTTCATATTCCCGGCCGCGATGCCTGATGTTTTGTTGCAACCTGTTGGTTTTTACATATAAGTGCACAAGAAGATCAGGACGGGGAAGATTGGCGTTCATGATGTTAAACAGCGTCCTGAAAAGCTGGTATTCATCATCCTTTAGGGTCTTTCGGGCAAATATGAGAGATTTGTTCAAAAAGTAGTCAGATATGGTAAAATCCGAAAAAAGATCCTGCCGGGCAAGTTCCGTTTTGAGCTGCTGATACCTGTCGGCCAAAAAGGAAAGCTCAAGCGGAAAAGCATACTTGTCCTGATCCTCATAAAATTTTGCAAGAAAAGGGTTCTCTTCAAACTGTTCAAGAATCAGTTTGCCATTAAACTGATTGGCAATTCTTGTTGCAAGCGATGTTTTTCCGGCTCCGATGTTTCCTTCAATGGCAATGTAATTGTAGCGCATAGGTTATCATTATATTGGTGAAACACCCGGATGCTTATCCGTTTCTGCTTTTGTGACCATTAATCGATCTGGCGTATCATGCAGTAATTGTTCCATGGTTTTGCCCATGACCGGATGGATCAGGTCGGGGGCCAGTTCACACAATGGAACCAAAGCAAATCTCCGCAGGTGCAAACGCGGATGGGGTACAGAAAACCCCGATTCAGATATAATATGGTCATCGATAATCAGAATGTCGATATCAATCTCTCGATCGGTAACCCTCCCAGGCTGTCTTCTTCTGCCCAGCCTTGACTCAATGTCGAGCAGGACCGACAAAAGCTCCCGGGGCTCCTGGTTTATACTCAAAATCAGTAATTTGTTGTAAAAAACGCCATCTACCCCATCTCCCCAGGCAGCACTTTTGTACAATGATCCCTCTGCTTTCATGTGCAGCCCGGCATCCTGCATCAAACTGACAGCCCTCCTGAATATCGCAGGAACATCTCCCTTATTCCCTCCCAAAAGAACATATGCTTTGTGCATAATCATTAAATTTCTAACAAATATACAGGACAATTTTTAATTGATTGCAGACAAATAAAAAGGGGGGGAAAGATTCGTAATATATTTGTATTTTAGCTTTCATTTTTATCACCATTTAAAAATATAAACCATGAAACAGTTTTTCAAATTTATGTTTGCCTCCATGCTGGGTTTTTTTCTCACAATGGTGCTTGTTTTTTTTATGACCATTGTCATGATTGCCGCATTTGCCAGTATGGCGGGGCGCGACACGGTCGCCATTGAAAAGAATTCCGTTTTACATCTTGCGTTCACAACGGAAATTATCGACAGAGGGGGTCGCAACCCTTTTGATTCGTTTGATTTCATGTCGTTATCATTAAGCAAGGCGATCGGCTTAAATGAGCTTCTTGATCAGATCAGCAGGGCTAAGGAGGACGACAATATCAAAGGAATCTTTCTGGATGTCAGTGCCATTCCGGCCGGTTGGAGTACACTACATGAAGTTCGTCAGGCACTGGATGACTTCCGGGAGTCTGGGAAGTTCATAATCAGCTATGGCGAGTTTTACATGCAAAACGCCTATTACCTGGGCAGTGTAGCAGATGAAATGTATCTGCACCCTGAAGGGGTGATTGATTTCAGAGGGATAAACGCAGAGTTGTTTTTCTTAAAAAACATGCTTGACAGACTGGGAATCGAACCTCAGGTGATTAGACACGGCGACTTTAAAAGTGCACTCGAGCCTTTATTCCGCGAAGACATGAGTCCGGAAAACCGCGAGCAGACCCTCTCCTATGTCAGTGCCATCTGGAATAACATTATGGGAGACATTGCTACCTCACGTGGGTTGACCATCAACCATCTCACAGAGGTCGCTGATGGGTTAAAAACCCGGAATGCCCAAATGGCCGTTGACCACGACATGATTGACGGCATCGCCCACCGGGATGAGATCAAAGCCATGCTGCGCGAACGACTTGAAATAGGGGAAGATGATGTTATTAACCTGGTTTCACCTGAAAAGTATGCCAAAGCCCCCCGTCCGAAAAGCATGCAGATCCCAAGGACAAGGGACAGGATTGCCGTTGTTTATGCAACAGGGAACATCATTTCCGGAGAAGGCAGTGAAAGCATCATTGGCTCCGACCGCATTGCCGGTGCCATCAGGGAGGCACGACTTGACGACAACGTCAAGGCCATTGTTTTCCGGATCAACTCACCCGGCGGTAGCGCATTGGCTTCCGATGTGATCTTGCGTGAGGTACAACTGGCTTCAGAGGTTAAACCGGTGGTGGCCACCATGGGCGACGTGGCGGCGTCAGGAGGCTACTACATTGCTTGTGCTGCCGATTGGATCATGGCTAATCCGACCACCATTACAGGGTCTATCGGTGTTTTTGGAATGGTGCCCAACATGCAGGAATTCTTCAACGATAAGCTTGGAATCACTTTCGACAATGTAAAAACCAACCGCTTTGCTGATCTGGGTTCCATATCAAGACCCCTCACCAATGCAGAACGGCAAATCATTCAGGAGTCGATCGGACAAGTCTACGACACATTTATCGGTCATGTGGCAAAAGGGAGGAATCTTCCCGTAAGCGTGGTGGATGAACTTGGACGCGGTCGTGTCTGGAGCGGCGTGGAAGCCCTACAAAACGGCCTGATTGATGAATTTGGCGGACTTGATGCCGCTGTCCACAAAGCTGCCGAACTTGCCGAACTTGAAGAATACCGCATCAAGGAGTACCCGGTCAGAAAAGACTTTCTGACACAGCTCATGGAGGAATTTGGTGGTGTCAGAACACGCGTCATCAAAAAGGAACTTGGAGAAGCCTATAAGTATTACCAGGCACTTCAGGATGTTGAGCAAATGACAGGAATCCTGACCCGCCTGCCGTATGATATTGTTATGGAGTAGGTAAAGGACAAGATCAAGGCTGAGCGTAAGCGAAGTCCCGAGCGTTTACGATTTGGGATTAAGATTGAGGCTGAGGTTATTCCACCTGCAGGCACAGGGATTGACCGGTGTGCCGGGATATACAAAATCCGTGTTAATCTGTCGCATCCGCGTTATCTGCGTTCCATTGAAAAGTTTGCACGCGAATGACACGGATGCAGCGGATTGAACACGGATAAAAACGCGTAACTCGTAACTTTACTGTGTAAGCCTGTGCACCTCAATTTCAGGCTTTCCCCACATCAGGAAAATGGAATGTGCGATTTCAGTATTCTGAAGGAAAGGTCCGTGAACGGGATCAATTTCATCGGCAAAGGTTTCAAAAAGCTCAACCCCTGGCCCTTTGGCATAAAAAGGCACCAGCATATTGGTGTGTGTGCTAAAATTCCACTGATATTTAGGAAGTTGACCCTGTCCGCGGTTCACAACAAAGTCATTAACAGGTGTGGGATGATTTGGACCGGTCAGGTAGCCACATTCATGATCGCTGGTCACGATGATCAATGTTTCGTCCCAGCTGCTATATGTTTCCACCCACTCTGCGGCGGCCAGCATAGCGTTATTGAAATCATATTGTTCCTCAATCATTCGTCCCATATGGTTGTCGTGCGACGCCCAGTCAATGGCACCCCCTTCAACCATTACAAAGAACCCCTCATTGTTCTGGCTCAAAACGTTTAAGGAAGCTCTGGTAAGCTCCTCCAGCGTTGGCACATTCTCGTTAAATGGCTGCTCAAAAGGCATTTCAGCCATATCGTCCCTGAAGCGACCCTGGTTGAGTGTAGAATATGCTTTTGGAATACCCAGAACACGCTTGGGTGTCGGACCATCTGCCAACGCAATAAAGTCATCAC
>SKTA01000070.1 GCA_007122745.1 Bacteroidales bacterium | reverse complement strand
GTCTGAGGATTCTGTCCTTCTTTTTTTTCCATTGGAAAATAGTTTCTCGTTACTAATTAAAGTTATTAGATGACCTGCGTTAATTTACACTTATAATTAAGTGTGGATGCCCAATAATCTCGGCATGTTGCTAATCTTGTTAATATCTATTTCTTTTCGAAACGCTGCAAAAATAGGAATATTTTTCTGCCTGCTGACTTATTTCTCAGAAACTGGGGCAAATTCTTTAAACCTTTTCGAATGCCTCATCCAGATCACCAAGAAGATCTTCAACATTTTCAATACCCACCGAAAGGCGAACCAGTCCATTGGTAATCCCTGACCGTTCCCTTGACTCCATATCCATTTTCGAGTGGGTCATGGAAGCAGGATGTTGGATCAGTGTCTCTACGCCACCTAAAGAAACAGCGAGGATACAAAGGTTGACATTATTCATCAACCTTTTTCCCGCTTCCAGCCCCCCTTTCAACTCAAAGCTGATCATCGCGCCGGGTCCGTTCATCTGTTTTTTTGCCAATTCAAATTTTGGATGGGAAGGCAGTCCCGGATATTTTACCCATGCAACTTTGGGATGCTTTTCCAACCAGGATGCCATTTTTATGGCATTCTCCTGCGATCTTTCCATGCGCAGCGAAAGGGTTTTCAATCCCCTTATAACCATGTAAGCCTGATGGGGATCCATGTTGCAACCCAAATTGACCATCATCGGACGCAGAATGTCGTGCAACTCTTTTTCCCTTGTCACAATGATTCCGCCCACAATATCAGCATGCCCGTTAAGAAATTTTGTAATAGAATGAAATACAATGTCAAAACCAAAGTTCAGTGGTTTTTGCAGATAGGGACTGCAAAATGTATTGTCGGCTACGGTAATCAGGTTGTGTTCACGGGCAATTTTTACAACCTCTTTAAGATCTGTAATATCCATAGTTGGATTGGCGGGAGTCTCTATGAATAACATCCGTGTATTCGGTTGAACGGCTTCTCTCATTTTGTCAGGATCTCCCGTATCGATATAGGAAGATTCAATTCCATATTTGCTGTAATGCTTTTCCATAACTACACGCGATGGTCCATACACTGCAGCGGTGCTGATCATGTGATCACCAGGCTTTAGCAATGCACTGTAGATGGTATTTACCGCACCCATTCCTGAACTCATTGCAATACCCTTGTAACCTTCCTCCAGCGAAGTAACAAGCTTTTCAAGGGAGTCAATGGTTGGGTTGTTGATGCGTGTATAAATATAACCATCCGATTCACCGGCAAAACAGGCTGCGCCGTGATCGGCATTTTTAAACTTAAATGTGCTTGTTTGATATATTGGCACCGTTGCACTGCCAAACTGGTCATCAAACATACCTGCGTGGATCAGGCGGGAATTAAAACCGATTTTTTTTGAATGCATTAATTAAATATTTTAAAATTATAAAATCGTAGTAATAGTGATAATTAATAGCTATCAGCGGCCAGCATCACCAAAGTGCAATCTCTCACGCAGTCAATGCCGGCCTGTTCTGCTTGCATGATCAAATCTTCATTATAGGTACCCGGATTAAAGATGATCCTTTTGGGTTTCAATGAAAGGATGTAGTCAATGTAGGACCCCTGGTTTTGCGGTCCGACATAAAGGGTAACCGTATGAAGGTCTTCAATCCAGGGCTTATCCTTTATTACCTGCACATCTTCAATCACCGTCTCCCTTTTTCCTATGGCTACAACCTCAATGTCGTGCTTACGGAGCGCCCTAACGGCTTTGAACGCGTATCTTAAAGGGTTTGGACTTGCTCCAATAACCAATGTTTTCATAAAATCAATGGGTGCTAGACAATTTTTACCGAAAATTCAGGTGCATTTATGATATGTTTCTTAACTGAGCATGCTTCTGCAGATTTAATCACCGCGGCTTTATACTGATCCGGAAAATCGGCGGGAAGATAGATCCTGATCTCAATCTCACCAATCATCCTTGTGGCTTCATCCACATGTAACGACTGTTCCAGATAAATCCCATCAGTAGCGATTTTTCTTTGTTTGCAAAAAGACTGCACATAATATCCGGCACACGTACCAATGGATGCCAGAAAGAGGTCGAAAGGTGAAGGAGCGCTGCTATCGCCACCAACTTTCACAGGTTGATCCGTTTGTATTACAAAACCTTTATAATGTGCTTCAACACGTTGATTCTCCCCTAAGATAATCTTCATTGCTTTCATAATTGTATGTTTTATTTCACCGCACCAAAAGATATGTTTTCATTCACTTACCCATCCAAAGGTTGTTTCCAATTCACTATTCAACCAATGATCAATTCAACTCTTAATATACGTCTGTAATTTCTCCAAAAACCAATCCGGTGCCGGACAAGGCCTTCCGGTTTTCTTGCTTAGGAAGGCAAGCAGAGTATAGCCCTTATTGAGAAGCTTGCCAGCTTCATTATAAACTTCATAATCAAAATGCATTCTGGCTCCGGGCAGTTCCGGAACTGTTGTCTTAATGGTCAGCAGGTCATCATACCTGGCTGGCCGGATATATTTCAGATGCATCTCTGCGATGGGCATCACCACACCCGTTTCCTCCATGTCCTTGTAGCTGGTTCCGATCTTTCGCATTGCTTCAGCCCGACCCACCTCGTAATACTGCGGATAATTGCCATAATAAACAAATCCCATCTGATCGGTTTCTGCGTACCTGACGCGCAATTGCGTTTCAAAAGTCATCATGGTCCTGTTGTTTTAACATCAGCCGGCTTTGCCATGGCATTGTTTGTACTTTTTCCCACTGCCACATGGACAAGGTTCATTCCTTCCCACTTTTTTCTCCACACGAACGGGTTGCACTTTTTGCTTGACACCTCCCCGACCGGCAATGTCGCTCCGCCCGGTTTGCATTTTGCTCATATCTGTCCGCTCCTGTTGTGTGCCACGCTCAATCTGATCCGGATCCTTAACCGGAAGGTGTGCCTTGCCAAGGAAAGAGATGATGTCTTTATTAACCCTCTGGAGCATCCTTTTAAACAGCTCAAACGATTCAAACTTATAAATCAGCAAGGGATCTTTTTGCTCATAAGCCGCCCCCTGCACAGACTGTTTCAGGTCATCCATTTCCCTGAGATGGTCTTTCCAGGCATTGTCGATATTGCCAAGTGTAATGCCTTTTTCGATTGACAGCGACACTTCACGCCCTTCACTTTCGTAAGATTTTTTCAGATTGGCGACTACACTGAGGGTCTTCATCCCATCAGTGATCGGGATGGCAATGTTCTCATATTTTTGGGATGCCCGTTCATATACCTCCTTAATGACCGGGAAGGCAATACGGGCAATTTCCTGGTTCTTCCTTTTATATGTTTCAATCGCCTTCTCATAAAGCGTTTCATTCAGCTTTGCTGTTTTTCCTTCGAGGAAACCGGTTTGATCGAACGGAGATTCAATTCCAAACGTACGAAGTAATTCGAAGGTAAAGCCATCATAATCGCCATTATCCTGATAAGTTACAATGAGCTGTTCGCAGGTATCAAAGATCATGTTGGCGATATCAACTGCCAGGCGTTCTCCGAAGAGTGCATTGCGACGTTTCTTGTATATCACCTCACGCTGTGCGTTCATCACGTCATCATATTCAAGCAGGCGCTTCCGGATGCCAAAGTTGTTTTCTTCGACCTTCTTCTGGGCTCTCTCGATCGATTTGGTGATCATGGAATGCTGGATCACCTCCCCCTCTTTCAGGCCCATTCTGTCCATCAGCGACGATATTCTTCCGGAACCAAATACCCGCATCAGGTCATCCTCGAGCGATACAAAAAACTGTGATGACCCCGGGTCTCCTTGTCGTCCGGCACGCCCCCTGAGCTGCCTGTCAACCCGCCTTGATTCATGCCGTTCGGTTCCGAGGATGGCAAGGCCTCCTGCCTCACGCACGCCTGTTCCAAGCTTGATGTCGGTACCACGACCTGCCATGTTTGTAGCGATCGTAACCATTCCAGGCTGACCAGCCTCTTTCACAACCTGTGCCTCTTTCTGGTGATGCTTGGCATTTAATATATTATGACTTATTGAGCGCAACTTTAGCATTCGGCTGAGCAATTCTGACGTCTCAACAGATGTCGTACCCACCAGTACCGGTCGACCGGCTTTCACCAGTTCAGAAATCTCGTCAATCACAGCATTGTACTTCTCCCTTTTGGTTTTGTAGATCAGATCCTCCATATCCTTTCGGACAATCGGCCTGTGTGTCGGGATCACCACCACATCAAGCTTATAGATGTTCCATAACTCACCCGCTTCAGTCTCGGCGGTACCTGTCATGCCGGCCAGCTTACGATACATCCGGAAGTAGTTCTGTAGTGTGATGGTTGCATAGGTCTGGGTTGCCGCTTCAATCCGGACATTCTCCTTAGCCTCTATCGCCTGATGGAGTCCGTCGGAGTACCTGCGGCCTTCCATGATCCTTCCTGTTTGCTCGTCCACGATCTTGACCTTATTGTCCATGATCACGTATTCAGTATCTTTTTCAAACAAGGTGTATGCCTTCAGCAACTGGTTGATGGTATGAACACGCTCACTCTTAACAGAAAAATCGTTAAGTAGCAGGTTCTTTTTCTCAAGCTTCTCTTCGGTTGGGATATCTGATTTCTCCAGCTCCGCCATCTCGGATCCCATGTCGGGTAAAATGAAAAAGCTCGGGTCATCCGTCTGGCCGGTGATCAGGTCAATTCCTTTCTCTGTAAGCTCAAGGGAGTTGTTTTTCTCTTCGATCACAAAGAAAAGCTCGTCATCGATGATGTGCATGTGCTTGCTTTGCTCCTGCATGTAAAAATTCTCTGTTTTCTGAAGAATCGTTTTCATGCCGGGCTCCGAGAGGAATTTGATCAGCGCCTTGTTTTTTGGAAGTCCACGGTGACACCTGAGCAAAAGCTCCCCCCCTTTTTTCTCATCCGGTTCTCCCTCTTTCGGGATCAACAGCTTACGGGCTTCAGCCAAAAGGTTTGTAACAACTGAGCGTTGCGCACTGTATAATTTCTCCACCTTGGGTTTCATCTCCTGGAACTCGTGTTTTTCGCCACGCGGGGTGGGGCCGGAAATGATCAGTGGTGTTCTGGCATCATCTATCAAAACAGAGTCGACCTCATCCACAATGGAATAGTTCAGCTTGCGCTGAACCAGTTCCTCCGGATTGCGCGACATGTTATCGCGGAGGTAGTCAAAGCCAAACTCATTGTTTGTGCCATAAGTTATATCCGCGAGATATGCTTTTCTCCTTTCCTCCGAGTGGGGTTGGTGCTTATCGATGCAGTCGACCCTTAAGCCATGAAACTCAAACAGCATGCCCATCCACTCACTATCCCTTTTTGCCAGATAGTCGTTAACGGTAACAATGTGGACACCCTTGCCCGATAAGGCATTAAGGTAAATGGGCAAAGTGGCAACAAGGGTTTTCCCCTCCCCCGTGGCCATCTCTGCAATCTTACCTTTGTGCAGGTGGACTCCGCCAATCAACTGAACATCATAATGAACCATGTCCCAGGTGATCATGTTACCACCGGCCATCCATTGATTTTTGTAGTTTGCCTGGTCTCCCCTGATCTCAATGCTGGGATGTGTTGCAGCAAGCTCACGGTCAAAATCGGTTGCTGTAACTGTTACAATCTCATTGTCGTTAAACCTTCTGGCGGTTTCCTTCACAACGGAGAAAGCCTCAGGGATCAGCTCATATAGCAGCTCCTCTGTTTTTTCATTCTGCTGGTCGTCGAGACGATCGATCTGTTCGTAGATCTTTTCCTTCTCTTCTACATCAATATTGTAATTGGTTTCAAGATATTCCTGTAGCGTGTCTATCTGTTTCTGTTCTTCTGCAACATGGTCTGAAATCCGTTTATTAAACTCAGCAGTCTTTGCCCTGAGCTCATCGTTGTCGAGCTTCCGGATCTCTTCATAAACCTGCAAGGTTTGCTCAAACACTTCCTTAATTTCACGATAATCACGGTCGGCTTTACTTCCGAATATTTTCTTTATGATATTTAACATATGCCTTTGGTTTTTTAAGTGTAGCAAAGTTAAAAAAATATGGCGACAAAGGCTGTGCCGTCTGGTCTTAATTTAATGGGCGTTTTGTGGCAAAAAAAACCGGCCGAAGCCGGTATGGTTGGTTCAAGAAATAAGTGGGAGATTTTTAATATTCATCTTCATGAAAAAAGAAATCATCCTTTGTCGGATAATCAGGCCAAATGTCTTCAATGCTTTCATACACATCGCCTTCATCCTCAATCTCCTGAAGATTTTCAATCACCTCCATCGGTGCGCCCGAACGAAGTGCATAATCGATCAGCTCTTCCTTGGTTGCCGGCCAGGGCGCATCTTCCAGTTTTGAGGCCAATTCAAGTGTCCAATACATATTTGTAGTGGTTTGTTTTTTTTGCAAAAGTATATTTTTTTATCAATAAAGCAACATTATATTTCCATTTTTAATTTGATGATTTGTTAAAAAATCGGAAAAGCCTTATTTTTCTTATCTTTGCAATGCAATAAATGTGGTTTTCCAACATGTTATTTTATTGTTTTTGGATGCCCCGGGTGGATATAAATATAACAATTGGTGATGGAAATCAACAACAAAAAAGCTGCTTTTGAATATTATCTTCTTGAAGAGTTTACAGCTGGGATTGTGCTCACCGGGACCGAAATTAAATCGATCCGGACAGGAAAAGCAAGCCTCAAGGAATCATACTGTACTTTTCATGATGGGGAGCTTTTTGTACGCAACATGCACATAGCACCTTATGATTACGGAACATACAACAACCACGAACCCAAGCGGGAACGCAAATTATTACTGCAGGCCCGGGAATTACGCAAGTTAAAGACCAAGCTCGACGAAAAAGGGTTTGCCCTGGTACCCACCCGCCTTTTCATCAATGAAAAAGGGCTTGCAAAGCTTGAAATAGCCCTCGCAAAGGGAAAAAAATTATACGACAAGCGGGACACCCTGAAGAAAAAAGACCAGCAAAGGGAAATTGAGCGTGAACAATAGCGATGTAACCAACCTTTCCGCAAACAACAGTCGAAGCAATTTGTTACCTTTGTAAAAATCAGAAAAACCGTTTAATGGATTGTAATTGAAGTAAAGATGAAAATACTGAATAAGATTATGAACCCGATTATACTCGGCGCAACCATTTTGATTATTCTTGCCGACAATGGCATGGCCCAGGTAAGGCAGGAGCAGATGGAAAAACTGCAGCGTGCCGTTCAGTTTATTGAATTTGCCTATATCGAGGAACTGCATGATGAGGATCTGGTGGAACGCGCCATTCGTGGCATTCTGAAAGAGCTTGACCCTCACAGTGCCTATCTGTCGGCTGAGGAACTCCGCAGGGCAAACGAGCCGCTGGAAGGTAGTTTTGAAGGCATAGGCATTCAGTTTAACATAATCAATGACACCATTATTGTCGTCAGCCCGATACCTGGAGGCCCTTCAGAAAAGGTTGGTCTTATGCCCGGTGACAAGATCATTGAAATTGACGGGGAGTCCAGTTATGGTTCCAAAATCAGCAATCAATTTGTACAGGATCGGCTGAGAGGGGAACGTGGCTCACAGGTGGACGTAGCCATTTTTCGGATGGGTAACGATGAACTGCTTGATTTCACCATCACCCGTGACCGCATCCCTATTCATTCCCTGGATGCCGCCTTCATGGCAACGCCCGAAATCGGCTACATTAAGCTGAACCGTTTCGCCAGAACAACCATGCGCGAATACCGGGAGGCTACAAGAAAACTGCAGGAACAAGGAATGAAACACCTGATCCTGGACCTGAACTACAATTCAGGTGGCTACCTTGATGTCGCCATTGACCTGGCAGATCAATTCTTTGACCGTGACCAGCTAATCGTCTATACCGAAGGACACGCTTCCCCCCGTCAGGAGTTCAGAAGCTCATTCAGGGGCAATTTTAAAACCGGAAAACTGGTTGTACTGGTAAATGAGGGTAGCGCATCGGCCAGCGAAATCGTTTCGGGAGCCATTCAGGATTGGGACCGTGGCGTTCTTGTCGGCAGACGCACTTTTGGTAAAGGTCTGGTTCAAAGGCCCTTTGAACTGCCCGACGGATCAGCCATCAGACTTACCACGGCACAGTACCATACACCGACGGGTCGGAGCATCCAAAAACCTTTTGATGAAGGTCCTGAAAAATATTATAAAGATCTGGCCAACCGGCTTTCCTCGGGTGAGCTCGTAAGTACGGATAACATCTCCTTCCCCGACTCACTGAAGTTTTACACAAAAAATAATCAACGGGCTGTTTTTGGCGGAGGAGGCATCATGCCCGACTTCTTCATACCGCTTGATACCACAAGGGTTTCTGACTTTTACTCCCGTTTGATGCGCCGTGGAGTCATGAACCATTTCAGCATAGAATATACCAACAGGTACAGGCAACAGCTTTCGGCCCGGTATCCCGATGTAGAGACCTACATCAGGGATTTTGAAATCAGCGAAGAATTGCTGAATGAACTGTTTGAGTATGCTGCAGCCAGCGATCTGACACCCGATGAAAATGGATCAGAAACAGAAATGACCTATCTGAAAAATCAGCTAAAAGGGGTCATTGCCCGCAACCTTTTTGACATTGCCGCTGTTACACAAGTGGTCATGCAATCGGATGATGCTTATAACAAAGCGATTTACATCATTGAAAATGGTACTTTTGATGATATGAATATCAGGTACTGATGTCAAACATGATCTCTTTTAACGGAAAAATCCTGAATCGGGACAAATTTACCATTTCACCCGGCAACAGGGCTTTTCGCTATGGGGATGGGGTTTTCGAAACTATACGGGTAAGTCGTGGCTGTGTTTTATGGGCAAAGCATCACTTTTCCCGCTTATCGCACGCATCAGAAATACTGCAATTAATCAATGACCAGGAATGGTCACTGAACCGTTTTCAGGAAAACATTTTGCAACTCTGTGAAGCAAACAACCTTCAGGATATGGATGCGCGGATCAGGCTATCCATGTTCCGGAATGAAGGAGGCTATTATACCCCACTAACCAACAAAGCCTCCATCCTGATCGAATCGGAAGCACTAGACAATAACCGGTTTACAATCAATGCAAAAGGGATATCCGTTGACATCTTTCCAGATATCCCAAAAGTGTTCTGCAAGCTTTCTGCATTAAAAAGCATCAATGCGCAGATCTATGTGATGGCAGGCATTTATAAAAGAAATAAAGGGTTTGGAGACATCATCCTGCTCAACCGGGAAGGGAATGTAGCCGAGGCAAGTGCATCCAATGTGTTTGTCGTAAAGAAAAAGGATATTGTTACACCCGCTTTATCTGAAGCTTGCGTGGATGGCGTGATGAGAAAAGTGATCATTCAGATCGCGCGTGATAACGGTTTTGCGGTCAGCGAAGAAACTGTTACAGTGGATCAATTGTTGCAAGCTGATGAGTTGTTTCTCACCAATTCGATCCAGGGGGTCAGATGGGTCAGGGACTTCAGGGAGAAGCGATACAGCAATCAAATGGGTACAAAAATTACCGACCTGCTGAATTACCATGTTGTGGAATACACCGGAAAAAATACCGGGATCTGATCCTTACATGTGTATTTTTCATAATTTAGCATTGGTTCCGGATAAAAAATCAATTAACATGATCCGATTCAAACTGTTTCTTGCTTGCCTCTTTGTTGCAACCATCATAAGTGCGCAGATCACTGAGCGTGATATAAGGCAGTCGCGCAGCGCCTTTGCAGAAGGGGTTCGAAAAGGGGTTGACAATGATTTTGCTGCAGCACACGAACTTTTCAACAAAGCCATCCGGTTAGACTCACTTAACAGTGAGGCTTATCTTTACAGGGGTTTGGCACGAATCGAACTTGGGTTGTTTGAGGAGGCGATTAAAGATTTCAGGCGAATCATCAATCTGGATCGTGACATATCCTACCAAGCCAATTATTTCAGCGGCATTGCACTGCTTGCAATTGATCGTTACCGGGATGCCCTTATTCACTTTAACGAGGCGGTGAGGCTAAACCCCGATTTCTCATCTTTCTTTCACAGGGGCAAGGCTTTCTTTTATCTGGAACGTTATGAACAAGCCTTGCAAGATTTTGATGTAAGTGACCGTTTGAGCCCCGACCTGCCGGAAGCGCAATATTACCGTGGGAAAACACATGCCATTCAGGGTAATTATGATGCCGCCCTGGAAAATCTTTTATTTGCTAAGGATAACTTTTCCGACAATCCGGAGTTTCACTATTTTTATGGTTCGGTGCTCCTGCAACTTGATCGTGCGGATGAAGCAGCCATACACCTGGAAATAGCCGAAAAAGCCTTTGGCACCCGGCAAAAACCATTAAGCCGGGAAATGAACGATACAATTTATGATGGGTTGGATAAAGAAGAACCTGCCCGACCAACTGAAACAGCTATAATCGATCCCGATACGCCCTCCCCCACCGAAATTCATGAGGAGACTGATCTTCCGGAACTGCTGGAAGGTTTTTATAATGTTGAATTTCAGTCTATTTCTCCACGTGGCCTTGGTGTGCAACTGGCCTCCTATACAAACATGGATCAACTTCAGGAAAAAGCCACCGGTTACCAGAGGCAGTTCGGACATCCTGTAATTATTGAGATAGCTGAGGTAAATAATCAGATGAGATACCGCATTATAATGGGTATTTTTGATTCAAGGGATGAGGCGCTGGTTTTAAGGAGCAGATTAAGGGATCAGGGCTTTCTTGACAGCTTTATTGTCAGGTACCCTTAATCAAGAAAAATAAATATTGGGGATTCGTTCGGGTTCAGGTACGTGTCACGAAATCTTCCAGGGTTTGTTCCTGAAAGTAACGCTTGAATTGCATGGTTACATCTGTTACCAGACCGTTCATCAGGCATTTGTTAAAAGGACAGATCTGGCGATCCAACGGACATTCAGGTACATCAATCTTCCCCTCAATGGCTTCATAGATCTCGAGGATACTTATCTTGTCAGGCGATTTACTAAGAATAAATCCACCGCTAGGCCCTCTTACCGATTTCAGGAAATTGTGTTTTACAAGCTGTTGCAACACTTTTGCAAGGTGATTTTTCGAAGCGCCCATCTCGCTTGCAATACTGTTTACGTTCACATGGTTTTTTGACTTGGAGATCAAAACCATCGCGTGCAAAGCAAGCGAAGCTGCTTCAGAAAAATGAACAAGTTTAGCCATTGTTAATTGATTTTATAAGATTCTCAGAAGACCATTTTCTGAACCTTCACCCCATCGAGTGCCCAAAGTTCGTTCTCGAGACGCAAACATTCATCGGGATTGCCTGTCAGTTCCAGCAAAATGATCCCACAATCTTTACATAAGTTCGTATCGGGCGTATGCAAACCCAGGCGTGTTCTGATTGAACACCCATATTTTGTGAGCACTTCCTGAACCTTGCGGGCTGCTTCGCCCCTGGTTTGAACGTGAACACCTAAAATCCTGATCTCTGACATCTTAATATAATTTACTTAAACATATAATCAAAAGAAATATTCTTCACCTCAACACCACCGACTTCGGCAAGGTCGGTTTCCAGCTGTGCCCATTTTTCAGGATCCCCCTGCAAAACCAGCACGATGGTACCCACCCTGCTGCAAACGGTTTCAGAAAGTTCGTGAAAGCCCAAACGCGTTCTGATCACATCTGCATGTTTACTGAGCACCTCCTGGGTGCGACCGGCCTCTTTGATCCGGTCATATACCAGAATACCTAAAATGATTGTCTTTTGCATGTATTGATAATTTAAAAATATAAGTCCCTCTGACCTGTTTTTATCTGACCAATTTTATTTCGGAGCCTCTCCACCCTTTGATCCCTGGACAGCTCTGCTATTTTTTCATCAATAAGCCTGTATCCCTTTTCTTTGGTCTCCTCCGAAGCGTAGTCTTCCAGGTATTCAGCCATGGTAAGCAAAGCATTCGGCGTACAATACCGTTTTATGAACCCCGGGACGGAAAACTCCATGAAATGCTCACCTGTGCGTCCGAGACGATAGCAGGCGGTGCAAAATGAGGGGATGTAACTCTTATTGATCAGCTCATCCATAATCTCTGACAAAGAACGGTTATCGTTGATCTGAAATTGCCCTTTGCTCAGGTCCTGGGTTTCCTGCTTTCCTTTAGAATAACCTCCCAGTTCGAGATTGGTACCTCCGTCGATCTGGGATACCCCAAACCTGAGGATCTGATTCCTGGTATGTGCCGGCTCCCTGGCTGTCAGGATCATCCCCGTGTAAGGAACTGCCAGTCGCAATATGGACACCAGGCGGATGAAGTCTTCATCTTTCACCAGGTGGTCCTTGGAAATATCGAGCGATAATGCATTTTGTATCCTTGGAAACGAGATTGTGTGTGGGCCGACATTATATACCGCTTCAAAGTGATTGACATGCCTGACCAGTCCCATTACTTCAAACCGCCAGTCATACAATCCAAAAAGCGCTCCGATGCCTACATCATCAATACCGGCCTCCTGTGCCCTGTCGAGAGCCGTGAGCCGCCATTCGTAATTCCGTTTCAACCCACCGAGATGTACTTTCTCATAAGTGGGTCTGTGATAAGTCTCCTGAAATATCTGATAGGTACCGATGCCGGCATCCAACACCTTTCTGAAACCGGGAATGTCAAAAGGTGCAGCATTGATATTTACCCTTCTGATCTCCCCGTTGCCATGCTTTACACCATAAACCACCTTCACTGTTTCCGCAATGAAGTCAGCTGAATATTTTGGATGTTCTCCGTAAACCAGTATCAGACGCTTATGTCCCTGATCAACAAGTGCTGTAGCCTCAGCCTTTAACTCCTCTGTGTTGAGTGTGATCCTTTTTACATCCTTGTTTGATGACCTGAATCCACAATACTGACAATTATTTGTACAAAGATCACCTACATAAAGCGGTGCAAACAATACAATTCGCTCACCATAAACCCGCTCCTTGAGTGTACGTGCTCCCTCCTTAATCTCCTCAATCAGCTCCGGATCAGTCACATTAAGCAACATAGCTGTTTCCTCAAGTGAAAGCCTTTTTTTGTCCAATGAGGCCTGGATCACTTCACGTACCCTCGACTTGTCAGCCTTTGCATTGTTGATGTAGTCCCAAATCTCATCAGCATCAATGAAAGGTTGCATCCGCTTGTCTGCAATGCGGTATTTTTCAGGAGAATAGATCATTATTCAGGTATTTGCTATATTTTATGCAAAAATACCAAATTTTTCTCATAAAATCACCTTTAATCCGTCGTAGGCGAGAAAAACATTTTCCGGCAGATCTTCCTGGATGGTATCATGCAGGCCCATGAAGTGACTCAGATGGGTGATGTAAGCAAATTCAGGTTTTAATTCCCGGATTACCTCCAAAGCTTGTTCAAGTGAAAAATGTGAGATATGGGGTGATTTCCTCAGTGCATTGATCACCAAAACTTTAGATCCAATTATTTTTTTCTTCTCCTCGTCTGAGATGAAACTGGCATCGGTGATGTAAGTAAAATCACCGAGACGAAAACCAAAAACAGGAAGTTTGTGGTGCAGTACTTCGATGGGGGTAAATTCAAAACCATTTATTGAAAAGGGTTTATTATCAATCACATGAAATTGCAGTTGGGGTGCACCAAAGAAACGTTTTTCGGTAAGGATGTAAGGAAATTCCTTATTGATTGAGTCAATCACTTTTTCAGTGGCATATATGTCAACGGTCTTGTTAAGGACATAATTGAAAGCCCTTACATCATCGAGACCGGCAATATGATCCCTGTGGCCATGGGTAAACAATATGGCTGAAATATCTTCCACCTTTTCCCGTATCATCTGATAACGAAAATCGGGGCCACAATCTATCACAAAATGGTGATCCTCAACCTGTATCATGACCGAAGTACGCAACCGGTGATCACGCGAATCGGTGCTTGTGCATACCTTACAGTTACAGGCCACCACCGGCACCCCGGTTGAGGTACCGGTACCCAGAAAAGTAACAGTGATCGGTTTATTGTTTGTCATAAGATCCTCACACACATAAAATTTAATAAATCAGGTCTTCAACCATTTCCCGAGCCTCCTCCATTACCTGGTCAATTGATGCTCCGTTGCCAAATGGATTCCCCGACCATATCAGCTTATAAAAATAAAGCGTACCCTCTTTCCCTGCCGCTTCAATATGATCATAAATCAACTGATTGACCAGTTTTTTATTACCGGCGTCATCTTCCAGGACGAAGCTCATGGTCTTCAAGCAGTTGTCGTCAACAAAAAGATTACCGGCATAAATTCCCGGAGGGGGGATCAACTTCTCTTTTGTAGTTATTTCGACACCTACGGATGATTCGGAAAAGCTATCATGCAGCTTTGAATCTTTATAAAGTTTTCCCTTAACAATATACTGATGGTCGAGATAGGCATTGGCTCTTTGTATGTTGCCCTCCTTGAGTGCCTTTCTGATTTTGGTAGAGCTAACCGTTTCATTTTCGATCAGTTTCAGTGGGATCTCCTCCACCTGAAACCCTTTATTCTTACTCAGGTTATGAAGGTAGGAGTAATCGCCTTCCCTGCCATGCCCGAAATGGTGGTTATGGCCAACAACCACAACCTTAGCGTTCAGATCACCGATCAGCATACCGGTAACAAAATCGTGAGAGGTTGTTTTACTGAATTCCAAAGTAAAAGGGATAATAATCAGATTATCCAGCCCCGCTTTGCGGAGCAATTCTATTTTTTCTTCCTGACTATTGATCAGTTTCAGGTCTTTTTGCTCGGGATAGAGGACTTTACGGGGATGTGGAAAAAAAGTGATCAACACCGATTCACCGTCAATTTCATCAGCAATTTCATTTAACCGGTTGATGATCAATTTATGTCCGATGTGCACTCCGTCAAATGAGCCTGTCGTAACAACGGCATTCTTAATCTTACCGGCTGCTTCGGCGGTATGATGATATACATTCATGTTTAACTGTTTTTCTTTCTGCGATTTTATTTATTATGACTTCACCAAATAAGCCAGTTTTTCCAGGGATGTAACAATGTCATATTCTTCAAGATAGATGTGCTCAGGAGCGGTAAGGGGCACAGAGGTATAATTCAATAATCCCTTAATTCCGTTATCCATCAGGTATTTCGCCACTTCATGTGCTGCTTCGGGAGAAACGGTAAGAATGGCAATGGAGACTTGCTCCTTTTCTATGACCTGCTTAACATCCTTGATATGGTGGCAGGGGATTCCGGCAATGATCCGATCCGTTTTCTGGAGGTCGTTATCAAAAGCAGCAACGATGGTAAGCTTATCCCTTTTCCCTGAAAAATAGCTGGTTATGGCTCTTCCCAGGTTACCCATTCCAACAATGATGACCTTTTGTCCCTCATTACTGTCAATTATTTTTCCGATAAGGGCAACAAGGTCCTTTATCACATAGCCTTTGCTCTGGCTGCCCGAATACCCGATCAGCATCAGGTCGCGGCGCACCTGCACCGGTGTCAGGTTCATCATGCGGGCAAGCTCATGCGAATAGATATTGGTTTTCCCCTCCCGTATGCTGTTATAGAGAATGCGGCGGTATTGACTGAGTCGTTCAATCGTTTTGCCGGGAAGTTCTGCTAATTTTTCTTTCATATATTGATAAAGGTTTAGTTGTTTAGTCGTTTAGTTGTTTAGTTGATATGATTTTTATGCCGCGAATCCTTCGAGCTTCCAGCTCCGAGCCTAATAGGCAATCGACAATTGAAAATCGGCAATCGATAATCACCAGTTATTTGATTGGTAATTGTACGGTAAAACAGCTTCCTTCGCCTGGTTTGCTGTCTACTTTAATGTCGGCACCATACAGTTCCAGAAGTTTCTTCACGATGGAGAGACCCAGACCGGTTCCTGTGATGTGCTTTGTTTG
>SKTA01000013.1 GCA_007122745.1 Bacteroidales bacterium | reverse complement strand
TTCCGAACAGAGTCGTTAAGCCTGCCAGCGCAGATGGTACTGGGTTACCCCCGGGAGAGTATGTCATCGCCGGATTTTTATAAAAAGCCTCATCACACAACGTGGTGGGGCTTTTTTGTTGGGGCGAAAAATCTTTCGCCCGTACGGGGGGGGTGCGTTGGGGCGAATTGCAATTCGCCCGTACAGTTTATTGTTCTTTTTGTTCAGCGTTAAGCGTTCTGCGTTTAGCGTTTAGCGTTCACTGTTTATTGTTCACCGTTCACCGTTCACCGTTCACTGTTTACTGTTTACCGTTCACCGTTTTTTGTCCACAAATTCACACAAATTATTTCTCAAATTTTCACAAATTTCATTTTTCCCGTTTCTAAATCACCCCTTCGGGGTTTGTTTTTATGTGGTATCCTGCATTCTATTATCATATCACCCCTTCGGGGTTTTTCTGTTCCATTTTTTAATCTGCACATTTGCTAATTTGCTAATTTGCACATCTTCGAGCTTCGAGCTTTCTCAACCTCAACCTTTGTCCGAATACGTACAACTTTTTCACAGAAGCGGACAATGCAGATTAATAAAATGTTTTGTAATCTGTACAAAAACAGGAGTATAACACACGTGGCACCCCATTTGATATTTTATTATGAAATATAAAATGTTTTCATCAAAACTTTAATAACATGATCGGCCATTACATAAAAATCAGCCTGCGTGCCCTTAAACGACAAGGAGGGTACGTCTTTATCAATGTATTGGGTCTTGCAATAGGAATTGCCTGTGCACTTGTGATATCCCTTTTCATTATTTATGAACTAAGCTTCGACCAGTACAATCCCCAAAAAAATCAAATTTATAGGGTAAACCTGGAGGGAATGATCAGCGGACAGGAGATGCGGGTTGCTTATACAGCCTCTCCCATTGGACCCACAATGGTTAATGAGTTTCCAGAGGTCGCATCTTTCTTGAGAATGCACATCTGGGATGAGACAATTATTCAGGTTGATGACAGGTTCTATGCTGAACCCCATTTTGCCTTGGTTGACTCCACTTTTTTTGAGTTTTTCCCTTTTCAGTTGCTGAAGGGAAACCCAAAAACGGCACTCACAGAACCCTATAGCGTGGTTTTGACCCAAGCTGCCGCAGAGCGGTTGTTCGGCGATCAGGATCCATTGAATAAGTTGCTCCGTGCCGGAGGCATGCCCAACCATTTCCGTGTTACAGGTGTGATGGAGGATGTTCCGGACAATACCCATTTCAGCGCCGGAATGCTGGGTTCATTTTCATCCAGCCATCGTGCAAACGATAATAACTGGCTTGCAAACAGTTTTTTTACCTATGTAAAACTGTATCCTGAAGCAGATATGGAAATAGTTGCAAAAAGGTTTGAGGATATGATCGTAAAATATGTCGGTCCCCAGGTAAGGGATATTTTTGGGGTCAGCATCGAAGATTTCATAAAAGGGGGCAACAGTTATAATTTCTTCCTTCAACCGCTTACCAACATAAGACACGATCCGACCATTGAATATGACCACAAACCTGCAAAAGATCCGAAATATCTCTGGATATTCGGATCCATTGGTGTTTTCATCCTTCTGATCGCCTCAATTAACTTTATGAATCTATCAACCGCTCAGTCAGGTAAACGTGCCAAAGAGGTTGGAATGAAGAAAGTGATCGGATCTACCAGGGGAAAACTTATCGTGCAGTTTCTCTCCGAAACGATCCTGCTGTCTTTCTTTGCTCTTATTGTTGCGCTTATTATCACAGAAATCAGTCTCCCATATTTCAACAATCTGCTTTCACTAAAACTATCGCTTGCCTATTTGAGTAGCTGGTATGTAGTGCCCGGGATCCTTTTGCTCACCATTGTGATCGGATTGTTTGCCGGAAGTTATCCCGCTTTTTACCTTTCCTCATTCATGCCGTCAGTGGTCTTGAAAGGGCAGTCAGCAGCCGGAGGCAAACAAAATACCAGGCTCAGGTTGTTTCTGACTTTATTGCAGTTCGTAATCTCCATCATGCTGATCACTGGCTCGGTGATTATCTACAGGCAACTCAACTACATGCAAAATATGGACCTTGGCTTTGATAAGGAAAACATCCTTGTAATCAGAAGGGCCTATGTGCTGGGCGGCCAGGTAAATGCTTTTAAAACTGAATTTAAAAATATGGCAGGTGTTCAATCTGTTTCCTCATCAACAGCAATACCCGGAAGAAGTGAGAACGTTAACGGATATGCAATACTGGGTCGGCACGATGAAACGTTTCTTATGCAAACCAACTGGGTAGACTATGATTACCTGGAAACATTCGGAATCAAACTGGCTGACGGCCGATTTTTTGATCCGGATCTGCTTTCCGATCAACAAGCCTGCCTCGTAAATGAAAGGGCCGTCAGAAATTATAGTCTTGAAAATGTGTTTGACACAAGGGTCCTTATGCCTTATGAGCAAAACCAGGAAATGATGCCGGTGATCGGTGTCATTCAGGACTACCATTTCGAATCGTTGCATAACGATATTTCACCTGCAATTATGCTGTTTAAGCATGATGCAATTCATTGGGGCTATGTTAGCATTCGCTATCAGGAAGGGCAGTCAAGGCAAATTCTGGACCAGGCTGAAGAGATCTGGGCATCTTTCACTGCAAATGAACCCATGCTCTATTTCTTTATGGATGAAGACTTTAACCGGCTTTATGTGGATGACAGACAAAACGCCTATCTTTCCGTGATCTTTACTTTGCTGGCAATCCTGATTGCCTCCATGGGACTGTATGGCCTGACCTCCTTTTCATTGCAACAAAGAACAAAGGAAATTGGCATCCGAAAAACCTTCGGGGCAAGCATAAACAGCATATGGTATTTGTTTTGCAAAGACATCATGGTGCTGATCGGCATAGCCACAATTGTTGCCTGGCCATTAATATACTGGGTAGCTGTCAACTGGCTGCAAAATTACCATTATCGCATCAATATGCAGATCACCGATTTTTTCCTTGGGTTTGGTGTGGCTGTACTCATTGCACTCGTTACGGTGAGCTATAAGGTGATAAGAACAGCATCCATCAATCCTGCATTGTCAATGCGGTATGAATAACCACCTGCCGGCCTGTCAGCGGAGAGTTTGAGTCTCGTGATGAAGACTATTTTAACAAGCGACTTTTGTTTTCAACTTTAATGAGATGGGGAATGAGTTCATTCTCCATCTCATCAACATTACTGCAGGTTTTAAATAATTTCAGGTCCTGTTGACTGATGGTGCCAAATTCCACAAGCTTTTCTATGTTGATGACCTCATCCCAGAATTTGTTGTCGTAAAGAATGATTTTTAGTTCTTTCTTTACTTTCTCCGTCTGAATCAGGGTCAGTATCTCCATAAACTCATCAAGCGTACCAAAACCTCCGGGGAAGATCACAAAAGCCTTGGCGGGGAATACCAACCAGAGCTTGCGCATGAAGAAGTAGTGAAACTCAAAATTAAGGGCTTCATCGATGTATGGGTTTGGTTCCTGTTCGAAGGGGAGATGGATGTTGAAACCAATGGTTTTGCCTTTCGCGAGTTTAGCCCCCTTGTTGGCCGCCTCCATAATTCCAGGCCCGCCACCACTGGTTACAATAAAGCGGCTATGTGGCTTATATCTCGACTTAGCCCACGTGGTCAGCCTCTTTGCCAGCTCAACAGCATCCTCATAATACCTGGACATCTTCAAATCCATTTCCGCTTTTTGCATCTCCCCCGGTTTTACTTTTTCGGAAACTTTAAGGGTGTCAAGCCTCTTTTGCGCTTCCTTTCGTGGAAGTGTACGGGCGGAACCGAAAAAGACCACGGTATCCTGAACTTTATTGCGTCGCAGCCTTGCTTTCGGCTCCAGATATTCTGACAAAATACGAAGTTCTCTGGCAGCAGGCGAATTCATAAACTTGTAATCATTGTAAGCTTTATTTATTTTTGTCTTGTCCATATTTTTTGATTTTATGTGTGCAATGTCTTCTGAATTTTGTTCTCAATTGGTCATGTGTTAAACAGTATTTTAACTGCATCAGTAACCTGCAGCTTGTCCATCTTTTCTGGATTCAGAGGCTCCGTAATACACCTCGTTAACAGGATCCCACATGATGGCCTGATAGCCGCCAAACGGGCCGTTTGCCCATTGAATTCGATGCCCTTTTTGTATTAATGCCCTTATGGTTTCATAAGGTAAGCCTGATTCAAGATTGACGATGCCTCCATCGGTCATTTTTTGACCTGTAGGTTCGGATGAGCCGTAATGATGTATCCTCGGTGCATCGCCTGCTTCCTGTAAGTTCATCTTAAAGTCAATCATGTTAACTACGATCTGTGCATGCCCTTGAGGCTGCATGCCACCACCCATTACCCCAAAGCTCATATAAGGTTCGTTGTCTTTTGTGATAAAACCCGGAATAATGGTGTGAAAAGGTCTTTTCCCTGGTTCATAGGTGTTAAAACGTTCCGGCTGCAAAGTAAAGCCTTCTCCTCTGTTCTGTAATACAAAACCCAGTCCGGGTGGGGTCATCCCACTACCCATTCCTCTGTAGTTGCTCTGGATAAGTGAAACCATATTTCCATCTTTGTCCGCTACTGTCAGGTAAATGGTATTTGGCGCTTCCGGGATACCATGATCAACAACCCTGCTTGCACGGGAAGGGTCAATCAGCTGACGACGTTCGTCTGCATATTCTTTTGAGATAAGCTGTGCAACAGGTATGGAGGAAAAGTCCGGATCGGCATAATAATATGCCCTGTCTTCAAATGCTAACTTTTTGG
>SKTA01000196.1 GCA_007122745.1 Bacteroidales bacterium | reverse complement strand
CTGATCGAGTTCTGCCAGCATTTCCCTATCAAGAAGATCGCACTTGCTCACAGCAACAAGTTTTTGTTTATCGAGCAGTTCGGGATTAAACTCCTGAAGCTCATTGAGCAGGATATGATATTCATCAGCAATATCCTTTGCATCCGTCGGGATCACAAACAGCAGGAGTGCATTTCGTTCGATGTGTCTCAGGAATCGGGTTCCCAGCCCTTTCCCTTTGTGAGCTCCTTCGATAATGCCCGGGATATCTGCCATCACGAAAGATTGGTTATCGCGATAAGATACAATACCCAGGTTGGGAACAAGCGTTGTAAACGGGTAATCTGCAATTTCAGGTTTTGCAGCACTTACCACTGATAGCAGGGTGGATTTCCCGGCATTGGGAAACCCTACGAGACCTACATCGGCAAGCACTTTCAGCTCAAGGATGACCGACTTTTCCACGCCGGATTCACCAGGTTGGGCATACCTGGGCGTTTGTCTGGTACTGGATTTAAAATGCACATTACCGAGTCCGCCACGTCCGCCTTTAAGCAATACCTGAGTTTGGTCGTGTTGTGTAATTTCACAAAGGAAATCACCATTTTCCGCATCCTTGATCACCGTACCAAGCGGCACTTCAATGATTACATCCTTGCCACCGGCACCGGAGCTTTGCTGGCGTCCTCCGGACTCACCCGCTCCGGCATTAAGGTGGCGGGTATAACGAAGATGAAGCAATGTCCAAAGGTTTCGATTCCCCTTCAAAAGGATATGTCCGCCTCTGCCACCGTCACCACCGTCGGGTCCCCCTTTGGGTACAAACTTCTCGCGTCTGAGGTGGGCAGACCCGGCGCCACCCTTTCCAGAACGGCAGAAAACCTTGATATAGTCTATGAAGTTCGCGTTCATTAAACAGCTTTAACAGCTTCGATTGCCTGGCAAATGCGATCAAAGACCTCATCAACAGGTTTCATCCCATCAATGGTTACGATCTTTCCCTGTTGTTTGTAATAATCGATCAACGGCATGCTCTGCTCTTTATAAACATCCAATCGCTGTCTGGCAATTTCCTCCGAGTCGTCAGACCGTCCGGAGTCTTCTCCTCTGCCCATTATACGTTTGAAAAGTTCCTGCTCCTCCACTTCAACCGACAGCACGATATTAATCGGAATCCCCCTTTTGTTTAGAAGTTTATCAAGGGCTTCCGCCTGAACAATAGTCCTGGGAAATCCATCAAAGATAAATCCGGGTGAATCCATGTGTCCGGCTGCATAATCGTATAGCATCTTCAGGACAATATCATCCGGAACGAGCAAACCTTTGTCAATGTATTCGCTGACCTTTTTACCGAGTGAGGTCTTTTTATCCATCTCTTCTCTGAGTATGTCTCCTGTTGAGAGATGTCTCAGATCATACTTTTTTGCGATTCTGGCAGATTGGGTGCCTTTGCCCGAACCGGGAGGGCCAAAAATGACAATATTCAGCATGGCAATAATTTTAATCTCTTGCAGAGATTCAGGGGTTATTACTCTTCAATGATCTTATATATGTCTTTTAAGTTTCTGCCATATCCGTCGTAATCAAGTCCATACCCAATAATAAAATCGTTTGGAATCTCCATGCCCACATAATCGGGCCGAATATCTGACTGGACAGCCTCCGGTTTTAAAAGGAGGGTTGCAACCTTAATGCTTTTAGGTGCATATTCTGACAAATCCCTGATAAGGTGGGAAATGGTTATTCCGGTATCCACAATGTCTTCCAGGATGATCACATCACGATCCCTGATATCCTGATTCAGTCCGATAACCTTTTTTACCTCTCCCGTCGTGGTTGTTCCGGAATAGGAAGATAGTTTGATAAAACTAATCTCACAAGCGCCTTTGTATTCCTTAAAAAAGTCTCCGGCGACCATGAAACATCCATTTAACACACACAAAAACAGGGGGTTGCTGTCTTTATGCTTTGCAAAAATGGCATCTACCATAGAGACTACAGCCTCATGTATGCGTTCGTAAGGGATGCTCAGTGCAAACTCCTTATCCAGAATCTTAATTTTGTCCATGCACAAAAATAATCCAATCAATGGGTAATACAAGTAATTTTTATGGAAAAATTTTAACAAATTGTGAATAAGATCAAAATCGGGCATTTTTTCGGGTCATTTTCATTAATTTTGGAATTTTACTAACAATAGCTATTCGTATATGAAACATCCATGTCGAAGATCCCTACCATCCTCCGGGAACAGGATTTTTGATACACAGAAGGATGATTGTCGATTGCCGATTTTCGATTATCGATTATCGGTTGCCTGTTAGGCTCGAAGCCGGAAGCTCGAAGGGTTCACGACATAAAAATCATATCAACTAAACAACTGAACAACTAAACAGCTAAACAACTAAACAACTAAACCTTTATAAACACATGAAGCGAATAGGTATTCTTTCAGACACGCATACCTATGTTCACCCGGAGATGGAGCGTATTTTTTCAGATTGTGATGAAATATGGCACGCCGGTGATTTCGGAAACATGGAAACGGTTGCTGCCCTAAAGGCAATGAAACCGCTCAGGGGTGTTCACGGAAATGTCGACTCACAAGAAATCCGCATCGAGTTTCCACGCATCCTGCGATTCAACTGCGAGGATGTGGATGTCCTGATGACGCATATTGGCGGATATCCGGGTAAATACCAGTCTGACATAATGGATATTATGAAGGTGAGGACGCCGGATCTTTTTATCAGTGGTCACTCCCATATTTTAAAGGTTATGCCCGACAAGCGTTTCAACTTGCTGCATATCAATCCAGGTGCCGCCGGCAAGCAGGGTTTGCACCATAAGATCACCTTCGTGCGATTTGTGATCGATGGCAAGCATATCAAAGACCTTGAAGTGGTTGAATTTGATAAGTTTTAGCATTTGGAAACCATTCAATATAAGCCGCTGAATATGGTATGGCTCAAGGCAGCCGTTTTGGGTAGCCTTTGGGCCTCTATAGAGATCATACTCGGTAGTTTTCTGCACAACCTGCGCATCCCCTTTTCCGGTTCATCCCTTGCATTTATTGCTGTTTGGCTGATTATTGCTTTTGCACGAAACTGGAAAGAAGGTGGGTTGATCTGGCGCGCCGGACTGATTGCTGCCCTGATGAAATCCATTTCTCCAAGTGCCGTAATCCTTGGGCCCATGATCGGGATTTTTACTGAAGCACTGCTTCTTGAACTGGCAATACGTTTTTTCGGACGAAACCTTTTCGCCTTTATCCTGGGCGGTAGCCTCGCGGTATTAAGTGCACTAATGCACAAAGCGATTAATCTGTTGATATTATATGGTTTTGATCTGGTCAGAGTTCTGCAGGCGATGTTCCGGTTTTCAGCAGAAACAATACAGCTGGAAGGCATTGGATTAAAACAGGCTTTTTACCTCCTCGCTGCTATATATATTATCGCAGGCGTTGTTGCAGCTATTGCAGGATACTTCTCAGGATCTCAACCCACCAATACAGATATTACTCCCAACAGTTTAAAGCAGCAAGGACAACAACAATTCCATGATAAAGAAAAGAGCCAGCTTTTTGCGCACACCACCGCAGAAAAATTCGCAATCCCGTTTCTTTTTGTAAATATACTGGCTGTTTTGGTCGCATTACTCCTGATCGGGAGTCAGCACCTGATCGCTTCTGCTGTATTTGCCGCTTTTTACCTGGGTTTTTGTTTTTACAGATACAGGCTGGCTTTCAACAGGATACGAAGATTTTCATTCTGGATTCCATTCATGATCATCACTTTGGCAGCGGCAACACTGATTGGCGGTCTGGAAAACGGTTCTTTCTTTAGTTTGGATGGTTTGATGATCGGCATACGGATGAATGTCAGGGCTTTTGTGCTGATCACCGGTTTTGCCGCCATCAGCACGGAAATAAAAAATCCAACCATCAAAATGATCTTGTATAACCGGGGTTTTGCGAATTTGTATCAGGCTTTAAACCTTGCCTTCGCCGCGCTTCCTGCCGTAATTGAATATATGTCGTCAAAAAAGAACAAAAGCGGACTGAGGCGTTTTTCGTTCAGACAAATGTTTTATGCTGCTGAAAGCCTGCTGGAGGAATTTGAACAGGAAAATTCATTTAAACCTCCGGTGGTAATTATTACAGGTGCAATCGGTGAAGGGAAGACCAGTTTTGCTGCCTCCGTGGTCAGTTTGCTTAAAGAAAAAGGGATGCCGGTATCAGGATTGCTGTCAATTGGGATTCAGAGCAATGGGAAACGTACAGGGTTTGAACTCAAAAGTCTTTCCGATAATGACTCCATCCTGCTCTGCAGCACAAACAAAAACCAGGGTTGGCTAAATTTTGGCAGGTATTCATTCAATCCGGAGGCATTGCAAAAAGGCAGGGAAATTATTGTCAATGCATCCTTCCAGGATGAAAAAACCGTCCTAATGATTGACGAGGTCGGACCGCTAGAGATCAATGGTCACGGATGGGCTGAAGGAATTGAAAAATCACTGAACGCACAGAATATTCTGCATTGCTGGGTTGTCCGGAGATCTTTGGCAAAACAGATTGCACGAAAATGGAACGTAGGAAATGTTTATATTGCTGATATCGGTTCGGAAACACCGGAGGATGTATACTCTCTTATTGTCCAATTATATAATCGCAAAAAATAATCTTAGTTTATTATCCTTCTGTTTTTATAGAACACGGATGACGCCGATGCGACGGATTTGCACCGATGAATTCCAATCCGCGGTCATCTGTTGTATCAGCGTTATCCGCGTACCATATTTTGTATAGAACACGGATGACACCGATGCG
>SKTA01000092.1 GCA_007122745.1 Bacteroidales bacterium | reverse complement strand
TGGTTTATTGGTTTATTGGTTTATTGGTTCATTGGTTCAATAGTTGATTGGTTCAGTAGTTCAATAGTTGATTGGTTCAGTAGTTGATTGGGTGATTAAACAAATTAACAAATCAACGAATCAACGATTCAACGATTAAACGATTCAACAAATCAACGATTCAGCAAATCAAAAAATCAACAAATCAACAAATCAACGATTCAACGATTCAACAAAAAACAGGCACAAATGGACACACAGGCCATAAAACAACGATTTGGAATCATTGGTCATTCGCCGCGGCTTGACCGGGCCATTGATGTGGCTTGTCAGGTGGCGCCGACCGACATTATGGTATTGATTTCCGGGGAGAGTGGCACCGGGAAGGAGGTCTTTCCAAAGATCATCCACCATTTGAGTGCCCGCAAGCACGGACCCTATATTGCCGTGAACTGTGGTGCCATCCCTGAAGGGACAATCGATTCGGAGCTTTTTGGACACGAAAAGGGGGCATTCACCGGCGCGCAGGAGGCGAGGAAAGGCTATTTTGAAGTCGTAAACGGAGGCACCATCTTCCTGGATGAAGTATCGGAGTTGCCAACACTCACGCAGGTGCGCCTGTTAAGAATTCTGGAGACGGGAGAATTCATCAAGGTGGGATCTTCAAAGGTGTTAAAAACGGATGTCAGGGTGGTGGCAGCCACCAACGTAAATTTGCAGGAGGCGGTAAGTACCGGCAGGTTTCGCGAAGACCTTTACTACAGGTTGAGTACGGTACCCATTCACGTTCCCCCTTTGCGGGAACGGAAGGAGGACATCATCATGCTGTTCAAGAAGTTTTCCTCCGACTTTGCCGAGAAATACCGTATCCCCCCTTTGCATCTTAGTGACGATGCAGAACAATTGCTTGTCAATCAACGCTGGTCGGGGAATGTGCGCCAGTTGAAAAACCTGGCGGAGCAAATCTCAGTGATCGAAAAAGACCGTTTCATTACCGCTGAAGATATTAATCGCTACCTTCCGGAAGCATCGGCGAATAAGCTGCCCGTTCTGTTCAGTGATGCACAAACAGCGGCCTCCGGCCTCAGTGAGCGGGAAATATTGTACAAGCTTTTGTTCGAGATGAAGCGCGACATCACCGACATGAAAAAAGTGATTACGCAGATGCTTCAGGATGGACACCTCTCAGGCAGATTCAGGGAGGAGCACGCCCACCTTATTAAAAAGCTCAACCAGGAAGGGGATCTTCCACAAGTTTACAAGGAAAAAGAGGTGCTGGAACGTGGCGATGATTTTGTGGATAGTTATGAGGAAACACCCCACGAATACGTGGAAGAAAGCCTCTCCATCCAGGAAAAGGAGAAAGATCTCATCGAAAAAGCGCTTCAAAAACACAACGGTCGCCGCAAAAAAGCCGCCCGGGAGCTTGGTATCTCTGAAAGAACGCTCTACAGGAAGATAAAGGAATACAATGTTTGAGGTTGAGAATGAGGTTAAGGTTAAGATTAAGGCTGAGCTGGGAGCTGAGAGCTGGGAGCTGAGAGCTGGGAGCTGGGAGCTGAGTGGTGCAAAAAGAAAATTTACCACAAAGGTGCAGATTAATAAAAAACAACGAACACACAAAATGCCCAGGATTGTTATTTATTTTCTCCTGCTTGCCACGCTCGGTGGGTGTGGCATCTATTCTTTTACGGGGGCGAGCATTCCGCCGCAAGCGGAGACGGTATCCGTAAGCCATTTCCCGAACGATGCGCCTTTGATACAACCGACCTTGAGTCAGCGTTTTACTGAAGGGCTTCAGGACATTTTCCTGCAGCAGACCAACCTGCGCATGGTGGAAGGGGTTGGTCACCTTCATCTGGAAGGCAGCATTACCGGGTACCGGACAGAACCCATTGCAATTACCGGAGATGACAGGGCGGCGATGAACAGACTGACAATAACCGTTCGGGTTACATTTATCAATGAGTTTGATCCTGAGATGGAATTTGAACGCAATTTTTCAAGATATTATGACTACGACAGCAACCTCAGCCTGGCGCAAATAGAGGATGAAGCCATCGACCTCTTAACCAAGGAACTGGCAGAAGACATCTTCAACCAGGCGGTGGTGAACTGGTGAAAAGTGAGCTGGGAGCTGGGAACTGGGAATCAGAACAATTCAACTAATCAACCTTAACATGCGTTTTTCTGAAATATTGGCAAATCCGCACACCTTTGACCCCGAACCCCTGGGTTTCCTGAGGATGCTGGTAAAGGACTACCCTTACTGCCAGCCTGCCAGGATGCTGTATGCCAAAGCGCTGTCAAATATCGACAGTAAGTTTTATGCGGCGGAAATCAGAAAGGCCATGGCAGCAGCTCCCAATCGTAAGTTATTCAGGGAATACCTTGCAAAGAAGCCGGTTAGTTCAGGGGGAAAAGAAAAGCCGGTCACCAGGCACGAAGTAGGTGAGGTTTCTGAAGCAGACAAACGATACCGTCAGCAGCGCATCATTGACCGTTTTCTTAAAGCGGATCCGCGCATACAGCCTGCCAAGGCTGCCATTCAGGAAGGGGAGGTCGCACGTGAAAGTGTTGAGGAAAACCCCGATCTGGTGAGTGAAACACTGGCGGAAATACTTCTCAAACAGGGAAAAAAAGAGCGCGCAATTGTGATTTATAACAAATTAAGTTTGATGTTTCCGGAAAAAAGCAGTTACTTTGCAAAAAAAATGGAACAGATCCAAAAAGAATAATACTAAAACAAAACAATAATGGGAATTTACGTTTTAATATCCGTGCTGATCCTCATCACTTGTATCTTACTGGTGATGATTGTGCTGGTTCAGAATGCCAAAGGTGGTGGACTGGCTTCAAACTTTTCGTCAAGCAACCAGGTCATGGGTGTCAGAAAAACAACAGATTTTCTTGAAAAAACCACCTGGACTCTGGCCATCGTGCTGTTTTTGCTGACCTTATCGTCAACTTTTGTAATCCCCCGTACCGAAACCCATCAGGCTGCGCAAAGCGAGATCCTTGACCTGGTACCGGCCGGTAGTGGTGCACCCGGAGACTTCCAGGCGCCTCCACCCGCAACAGCCGTTCCGGAAGATATTGAAGAGATTCAGGAGCTGCCAATTTCACCTGACGTTCAGGACTAAAAAGGCTGTCAAAACCAACAAAAATGTCAGAATGATGTGCCATTCTGACATTTTTTTTTATCTCAACCCGCCAATTGTGCAAAATTGACAAACAAAACGCTTTTCTTACCTTTTGGCACAAAATGTGTTCAGAGCCGTTATGACATTGCACAAGCATTACAATTATCATACATTTATAACATATTGTCTAACCAGAAAAACATAAAAAGATGACCAAAGTAAACATCAAACCTTTAGCTGACCGCGTTTTGGTTCAGCCGGCTCCCGCCGAAGAAAAAACATCCGGAGGGATCATCATTCCCGACACTGCACAGGAAAAACCACAGAAAGGCACTGTAGTTGCCGTTGGTGAAGGCACCAAAGACAACCCCGTTACCCTAAAGACAGGTGACCAGGTTCTTTATGGAAAATATGCCGGTACCGAGCTAAACTTTGATGGCGATACGTACCTGATCATGCGTGAATCAGATATCTACGCTGTAATTTAACATCATGTCAATAAAAAAAAACAATTCATAACCTTAAAAAAAAGAATATCATGGCAAAAGACATAACCTTTAACCTGGAAGCAAGAAATGCGCTAAAAAAGGGCGTTGACAAGCTTACCAATGCCGTTAAGGTGACTTTGGGTCCCAAAGGGCGCAACGTGATCATGGACAAAAAGTTTGGCGCACCCACCATCTCAAAGGATGGTGTAACAGTGGCCAGGGAGATTGAACTGGAAGACGCCGTTGAGAACATGGGCGCACAGCTTGTGAAAGAGGTGGCCAGCAAAACCGCTGACGCAGCCGGCGATGGAACCACAACAGCTACCGTTCTGGCACAGGCTATTATTACCGCCGGCCTGAAAAACGTTACCGCCGGTGCCAATCCGATGGACCTGAAGCGCGGTATCGACAAAGCGGTTGAAAAAGTGATTGCAAACCTGAAAATCCAATCCAAAGAGGTTGGCGACAGCATCGAGAAGATCGAACAGGTTGCCACCATCTCAGCAAACAACGACAAGAGCATTGGCAAACTGATTGCTAAAGCGATGTCAAAAGTGAAGAAAGAGGGTGTGATCACCATTGAAGAGGCAAAAGGTACCGAAACCCACGTTGACGTGGTTGAAGGGATGCAATTTGACCGCGGTTACATTTCTCCCTATTTCGTGACCGATACCGAAAAGATGGAAGCGGTATTCGAAGATCCTTATATCCTGATCTACGACAAGAAGATCAGCACGATGAAGGACTTCCTGCCCGTGCTTGAAAAAGTGGTACAAACCGGTAAGCCGCTGCTGATCATCTCTGAAGATGTGGATGGAGAAGCGCTCGCAACCCTCGTGGTGAACAAGTTGCGCGGATCGCTTAAGATTGGTGCTGTGAAGGCTCCCGGTTTCGGCGACCGCAGGAAAGCGATGCTCGAAGACATTGCCATCCTGACCGGAGGTACCGTAATCAGTGAAGAGCAGGGCTACAAGCTTGAAAATGCAGACCTGAGCCACCTGGGAACCGCTGAAAAGGTGACCATCGACAAGGACAATACCACCATCGTAAGTGGCAAAGGTGACAAAGAGAATATCAAAGCCCGCGTAAACCAGATCAAGGCACAGATCGAAAGCTCCACCAGCGATTACGACAAGGAGAAACTGCAGGAACGTCTGGCCAAGCTGGCCGGCGGTGTTGCCGTACTCTACGTTGGTGCTGCCAGCGAAGTGGAGATGAAAGAGAAAAAAGACCGTTGCGACGACGCAC
>SKTA01000147.1 GCA_007122745.1 Bacteroidales bacterium | reverse complement strand
TATTCAGTGGTAAACCGCTGGCGCACAAAACAGCGTTTTCCCCGGCACATATTGAGCAGATGCAGAAGAATGTGTTTTTGTCGAAAAAAGAGCAAAATTTGCGTTATGACTTATTAACCAGAGAAACACCACCCGGACAAGCCCTGCAAGCGGGGTTCAGCATTCCTGTCCATTTCACCCCCGATACAGACGGTGACTGGGTTCTTCTGGGCGACTCCTTATGGGTTTGGCGCATGCAGATCAATGTAAAACATGCCCATGGCATCGGCATGATTCTGGAAAACTTCGAATTGTCGGACCACTCGATGCTCTTTGTTTATGACAAAGAGGCTGATTTTCACGTCGGTTCATTTACAAGTGGGAACAACAACCCGCAGCAATTGCTATCCATCCAGGCTGTTCCCGGCGAAAGTCTCATCATAGAATACCGGGAAAGCGTTTTACCTGACAACAATGATCGCTTTGGCGACTCCAGCTTTGAGATCAAAGAAATAATCTACCTGGTAAACGGACTCATTGATACTTCTGACGAAAGAAACCTGGGCAGTTCTGACTGGTGCATGCTGAGTGTAAATTGCCCGGAGGGCGACAATTGGCAAAGACATAAGCGTGGTGTTGCCCGTCTGCTGATGCGCCAGGGCAACAGTTGGTTCTGGTGCTCCGGTTCGCTGATCAACAACACGGCAAATGATGGCACCCCCTATCTGTTAACAGCTGATCACTGTGCCTCTGAGGCCAGTCCAACCGACATGGACTTATGGCAGTTCTATTTTAATTTTGAAAGGCCCGGATGTGAAGCGATCGGTAATCCACCGAATAACGTCTTATTTGGAGCATCAAAGATTTCCAGCGGCCCACTCGATGGCGGTTCCGATTTTAAGCTCCTGCTATTACACCATGCTCCGCCTGTGTCGTGGCGACCCTATTACAACGGTTGGGACAGGATGGATATAGCCGCTGATTCAGGTGTCGGTATACACCATCCAGCCGGTGATGCCAAGATGATCTCAACATTTGAAGGAAGTGTTGTCTCAGGCGGCGGAAGTTTTAATACCGGTGAGGTGATGGCAGAGAATTCTGCATGGCGCTTTCCTTTTGTGGCTACTGAAAGCGGTCACAGCGTAACCCAGGGTGGTTCATCAGGAAGCCCGATGTTTAACCAGAACGGATTGATTGTAGGCACGCTTTCAGGAGGGTCCTCAACTTGCAGCAATCAAAATGCAATCAATGTATATGGAAAGATGAGCTTTCACTGGCAAAACAACCTCGATCACCCGATGCACCAACTCGGCCCCCATCTGGATCCGATCAACTCCAACAGGTTTTTCATAAACGGGTATGATCCATACATTGAAAACCACCCGGCACCTGGTTTTGTTACGGCCCGAGCCACCAACAACTATACTGAATCTGAAGTTAAATGGTTTAAACCCGGCCATGCACCCAACCACCCCGGATGGTTCAGCCATACAAGCCAATTTGTGAATCACATAAACCACGGACCGGAAAGAGTAACTGTTTTTGATGCTGCAGCCCTTGGGTTTTCATATCCAATCACCATCTCAAAAGTCTCTCATGTTTTCAGGGAAACCACAAATGATGCCTGGGAAAGTGACCAGTTTGTCTTCCGAATCTACGACGAAACCGGATATAATTTAATCTATTCATCCACCTCACTTACCGCTGAAAGCCTGGTTGAAGTGGTTTATGAACTGGACTCGACACTGACTTTCGAGGACAAGTTTTATGTGTCTGTAAGACCGAACCACCAAAGCGGTCACCCATCATCCGCCTATGATTTGACCAACTATGGAAACTCTTTTTCCTACTTTGGATTCGCACAAGAGTGGGAACCCGCAGGAAATAACACGCATCAATTTGTTTACCTCACCAGCGTTTATGCAGAAGACTCCTATGTGACCAGGGATATTCCTGACGGCAGCATAGCAAATGAGCAGCATACGCCGCGCTGGAGTAACCTCCCCATTTTTTACAACATATATAGAAATGATGAGAAAATATTAGAGCACGACCCATCTGAACATGAAGATTTTATATTTACTGATGTTATAGAGGACACCGATGCGGCTTTCCTGAAATATCAGGTAACTGCTGTCTACCCGCCAAATCTGGAGTCCGGGCGTTCAACTCCGGCCTATATTTTCTTCGAAGAGATCTGTGAAGATGCCATTTCTGAATATCCCTTCATTGAAAATTTCGACAACACCGAACTGCCCACCTGCTGGTTCAGGCAAGGCATATCGGCGATCAGCTGGGAACTGGCCGACAATTTCATAATTGACGACCAGACGATCGAGCCGGTGGATGGTGCACATCTTATGATCGTTCATCCGGACACGGAAGAGGATCAGGATGAATGGCTGCTTACACCTGAATTCAACATTAATGAACTGGAAGTACCTGCCTTGAGGTTTTATTTCATGGGCAGTTATTATCATGCAAATACCCAGGAAAATGCGCAACTAAACGTATTTATCAGAACCGGGGATAATGCATTCACAAAAATATGGGATACATCAGAACAACCCTTATTCAGAAATTCAACTAGCTATACCTGGTTGCAAGCCTTATTGGACCTTTCAGATTTCCCACCCTCTCAAAACATTCAACTTGGGTTTCAATACATCGGCAAGGAAGGGGCACCCTTTGCCATTGATCAGATAGAAATTATTGAAGCAACAGAGTTGGTGTTTGACCTTACGATGGAAATGTTGCCGCTTGACGCAGGAGAATTGTATGGAAAAGGAACCTACATTGCCGGTCAGAAGGTAAGCGTGAAAGCTTATCCGAACACCTCCTATTTTTTCCATTTCTGGGCTGAGGGCTCCAATCATCTCACACATCACCCGGAATACAAGTTCATCATGCCGGACAATAACTACCACATTAACGCCAACTTCACGCTGGAGAACGTTACAGGCATTGATCCGCTTGAGGGTGGTACATTTGGCTTAAAGGTTTATCCAAATCCTACAAAAGGTACTTTGTCCATTGAATTTGCTGAAAACCATCAGAAGTTGGACATTCGCATCTTCAGCAGCTACGGTCAGGAGATTTACCACGCCAGACACACGAAAACCCACGGTAATACCATCATTAATGCGGACATTTCGGGCTATCCAAGCGGTGTTTATCTATTGATGATTACAACTGACGAAGGTCATGTAACAGAAAGGATCAATCTGATCAAATAGGCACTTAAATAAAATGCATTGCGGCAAGACAGTCTACGAAGCTGATTTGTAAGAAAGTATGCGAAGATGCCTTTATTGAAATCGCTTTAAATCAATATTTGTTGCTTAAAAAACAATTTGTTTTCGATTTTTTTCTTTACTTTGGAGGTTCTTTTCGTCGTATAAACCGTATTATCGGCGAACCTGCCTGCTTTACTCATTGTTTTTCAGGCTTTTACTAACATAAACCTAAAAAAATTATGTCAATCAAGCAAAAGACGCTGGATTTAAAGAAGAGGATGCGGAACGCCCTTCAGGGTGGCGGCCAAAAAGCCATTGAGAAACAGGTGGCCATGGGTAAAATGACAGCCAGGGAACGAATCATTTACCTGCTTGACCCCAACTCCTTTCACGAATACGACCTTTTCGTAGAGCACGCTGCCAAGGATTTTGACATGGATAAAAAGCACCTTCCCGGTGATGGTGTGATCACGGGAACAGGAACCATTAGCGGCCACCCTGTGTGCATTTATGCACAGGACTTTACGGTGGCGGGCGGTTCGCTCGGACTGATGCACGCGCGCAAGATCGGAAAGATCATGGACCACGCGATGTGCCTTAAAATTCCTATCATTGGAATCAACGACTCAGGCGGTGCACGCATCCAGGAAGGGGTAAACTCACTGGCCGGTTATGGTGAGATCTTTTACCGAAACACACAGGCATCAGGAGTGATCCCGCAAATTTCGGTCATCCTTGGCCCTTGTGCCGGAGGTGCTGTCTACTCTCCTGCCCTCACCGATTTTGTTTTTGTGGTGGATAAGATCTCAAAAATGTTCATTACCGGGCCGGAAGTGATCCGCTCCGTATTGGGTGAAGAGATCAGCATGGAGGCACTCGGTGGTGCAAAAGTGCATAGTGAGATCACCGGAAACGCTCATTTTTTCTCCGAAAGTGAATCTGAATGCTTCGAAAAAATCAAAAAGCTTTTCTCTTACATCCCTTGGAGCAACCAGCGAAAAGCAGCAGCATTTCCCAAAAAAGCACCCAAAAGGAAACAATATAAAATAGACAATATTATTCCAACCGACCCGCGCGAACCCTATGATGTAAGGGATGTGATCAAAGCGATCAGCGACGACAGCGACTTTTTCGAAGTCCAGGAGTTGTTTGCCGCCAACATGGTTGTGGGCTTTGGTCGAATGAACGGCCAAACCGTCGGCTTTGTTGCCAACCAGCCACTGGTGCTGGCCGGCGTACTCGACGTGGACTCCTCCGACAAAGCTGCGCGTTTCATCCGGTATTGCGATGCTTTCAACATCCCGCTGGTAACGCTTGTAGACCTGCCCGGCTACCTTCCCGGTATCGACCAGGAACACGCCGGGGTGATACGGCACGGCGCAAAAATTCTGTATTCCTACAGTGAGGCCACTGTGCCAAAAGTTACCGTCATCCTTAGAAAAGCCTACGGCGGAGGGTATATCGCCATGTGTTCGCGTCACCTTAAAGCCGATTTCGTATTTGCCTGGCCAACCGCCGAAATTGCCGTGATGGGCCCGGAAGGCGCTGCCAACATCATTTTCCGCCACGAGATCATGAACGCTCCCAATCCTGAAGAAACCCGGCAAAAGAAGGTGGAGGAATACAAGAAAAAATTCGCCAATCCTTATGTAGCTGCTGCACACGGTTATATCGATGCTG
>SKTA01000082.1 GCA_007122745.1 Bacteroidales bacterium | reverse complement strand
GGACTAGGGTTCTTCACGAAGGGTCCTGTTGTATTTATTTTCCCGTTCTTTATCATCCTGGGTACTTACATCGGAGGCTTAAAACCCAAAAAATCCATTATGCACCACATAACGGGAGTCATCATCATGCTGGTGATTGGGTTATCATGGTTTATCTATCTCTATATTCAGGATGCACGTTTTTTTGATTATTTTGTAATAAGGCATACTGTTGAGCGGCTCACAGCAGATGTTTTCAGCCGGAATGAACCATGGTGGTACTATCTGGCCATTGTCCCTGCACTAAGCTTTCCATGGCTTTTAGTGCTGTCAGTCAGAATTTTTCAATTAAAGCATTTTAAAAAGACCAATGGAATAATCATTCTCATGTGGATCATCCCCCCGCTGTTTTTCTTTTCACTAAGTCAGTCGAAACTATTGCTATACGTTCTGCCTGTCTATGCAGCAATTGCGATTGGTGCAATCTGGATGTGGTTTACCATGACCAATAAAAGCCAAAAGGTGTGGAGTAGAATACAGTTTGTTTTTCATTTGGTCATTCTTGGTTCAATGGCGATGGCTCCTGTTTTTTCAGATCTTGTTTACTCCCCATATGTATATTTATTTTTGATAATAACAGCTACGATACTCATATCAATAAAATTCCTGCCAATTAAGATTACTGAAAAACCGATTTTGGCTGCTGCAATATTTATGTATGGAATTGCGCTGATTACACCATATATTTTTATGGATAACCCCAAAAGGGTAAAAGACACCCGTCATGTCGCAGCCTTCATTGAGGAAAAGCTGCCCGATACAAATCACATTCTTGTGTATAACAGACGTCTGCCCTCCATGCTTTTCAATACCGACTTCAACGTAATCTCATTATATGACGGACGATCAAGTCTTGACAGGAATGTCCAGTTTGAAAGGGATGATGCCTGGAAAGACAACTTAAAAAACCTTGTTCGTGAGCCACAGCTGTTCAAAACGTTATCTGTTCATGGCAATGTTTTGCTGGTTAGAGAAAGAGATACACTGGCCCCACATTTCCATCAAAAAGCCAAAGTATATGACCATAAGACTGTAATCGATGGTTGGAAAATATATTTTTTTGAAACAAGTCAAGGGTTTTAACAACAAATAGCACATCGGTTAATTAATGATACCCAAAATCGATCTTAATACCCGCCGCTTCTCTTCCGCACGAACCATTCGATGGCTAAAAAAAACAGGATAATAAAGAACAGCAATTTCATGTTTACAATCTCAATATATTCCCTATGCACATATAACCGCTGTCTTATGTCATCCCTGTTGTTAAGGTGTACACCCATTTCATCCCATTGTCCGGGAAAAAACAGGGCTCCGCCAGTCTGATCGGCCAATTGATAGAGAAGTGTATGATTGGCAATGGTTTGCAGGCTTTCTATATCGAGTGCAGAGATCGTAAAAACACCGGATTCTTCAAAAGTTTCCCCGCCAAATATTACCCTTGCTTCCCATTGGTAGTTGCCGGGCGTGAAGGTGCCCGCATCCAGGCGGTAGGCATTGGAAGTTCGCGACATGACATAGGGAAGTTCGACTCCCTCCTCATTCGTGATAAACAATTGCACCTCCGGATCATTAACCAGTTCAAAACTCCTGTTATATAATTCCGCATCAAAAAGAACAGATTCATTTTCATAGACCAGTTGTCCTGAGCTGACCCTGAAACGGCTCCGGTCTTTCTGGATGGAAAGGTATTGAACAATCCTGGACAATATCTCATCAAACGGGGAATGATCCCCATGCCGCATGAAGGTATTCAGTCTCCATCTCCAGATCCCTTCACCGGTAATGACACCGGTTTGACCATCACCCGAAAAAAGAATCAGGGGCTGTTCAGTAACCACCTGCCCAACTTTCTGATACATCATCACTCCGGCATCAGATGCTGCCTCGTAGGTTGCAAAGGGAGCAAATAAAGGTGGTAAGAGCGGGAAAAGGTTCACACTTGTTTCCTGCAGTGAGAAATACACAAAGCCACGGTTGTATTCAGGCAAAACCTCTGTGAGTTCCTGCGATCGTGGTTGAATGTTTAACAACTGCTGCGAATCATTGAAAGCATCCAGGTCGGTTTGGCTTCCTGTAATGAATAAAATCGCTGTCTGGTGTTCCCTTGCGTGGTCAAACACCTCCCGGGCAAGGTTCTGTCGTGATGGTAACTGATGCAGGATGATCAGGTCATAAGCTTCCAGGCTGCCTTCAAAATCGGTGATGAGCATGGCCTCCACCTCATAATGATCATTATCCTCCAACGATTTCTTAATGGCACCCACATCCGGATGCGGACTGTTGGCCAGCATCAGCACCTGTTGTCTCCCGTCGATCACATCAACAAAGAAAGATCTTTTGTTGTTTTCAAGACTCACCTCATCCGGAACAGGAGAAAATGAAGCTTCATAACGCAGCATGCCGGCCTGATCGGCATCGAGATAAAGACTGATTGTCTCGATGTGATGGTTTGATGTGAATTCCACAACTTCAGAAAAGAGCTCATTGCCATCGTGCGTAATGGTCAATCTGCTGTTCAGGCCGCTGCTTTCAAATGCCTCTACCGTAACCTCCACAGGAAAGCGGTTTTCAAGATAGGTGATTCTGTTATGATTTACAGTGCTCAATATCACATCGCGACGCGGTAAAGTGTCTCCCAGGGCAACCGTATAGATTGGATATGGCACACGGGAAGCAGCAAACACGGGATTTATCCCCCTGTTAAATATCCCGTCGCCTGCCATGATCACTGCACCGATGTTTCGGTTGCTGTACCTGGCATCAATCTCCCGAAAAACCTGTGACATATGGGTAACACGTCCGGAAAAATCGAACGTATCAATCAGTGAAAATTCTTCTCCAAAGCCATAAAGCCTTGTATCAAAATCATCTGACATCAAATTGAGAAAGCTATTTATTTCTTCCTGATAGCCGGTTCTGTAATAGGCGGAGTCCCGAACCATTGCAACAGAGGTGGAGTTATCCTGAAGGAATAGCAGCAGCGGTTCTTCCACCTCATACATCCGTCTTTCGATCAGCGGAGAGAGAAGCAGAAAAGCCATCAGGCTGACTACCAGAAACCGGAACACTGCCAGGACTGTTTTCAGGATCTTCCCGAAGCCATCTTTGTTGTTTCGGTAATATAAAATGGCACTGTAGATTATTCCAGTGACCAGGCAGAGCAATATAAACCAAAAGGGGTAATCAAATATGATGTTAAAATCCATAATATATTTTAAGGCAGAGGTAACTACGAAATTTTAAGTGCTGCAAAGATAATGCTAAAAACAGAGTTTTCGACAGGTCCATACATCAAAGGCCACCTGCCGTTTGGCAGATGGCCTTTGGAAGCATTTATTCAATGATTATTTGGTGCTATCGTCCGATTTCCCTCTACTGGTGCGGGAGCTTCCCGGACGGCCGATTTGGTCTCTCATGGATGTATCTGCTTTGATGTTTTCCATCCGGTAAAAATCCATGATTCCGAGATTTCCACTTCTGAATGATTCTGAGATCGCTTTTGGGATCTCTGCCTCTTCCTGGATCACCTTGGCTCTGGCTTCCTGGGCTTTGGCCTTCATCTCCTGCTCTGCTGCCACGGCCATTGCGCGTCTTTCTTCCGCCTTGGCCTGTGCAATGTTCTTGTCGGCATTTGCCTGGTCGATCTGCAGCATCGCACCGATGTTTTTACCTACATCAATATCGGCGATATCGATGGAGAGGATCTCATAGGCAGTTCCTGAGTCAAGCCCCTTGGAAAGGACCACTTTTGAGATGCTGTCGGGGTTCTCCAACACCTGTTTGTGATGTTGGGCTGAACCGATGGAGGTCACAATCCCTTCACCTACCCTGGCAAGGATGGTCTCCTCGCCGGCCCCTCCAACAAGCTGTTTAATGTTTGCACGCAGTGTCACCCTCGCCTTCGCAATAAGCTGAATCCCATCTTTTGCCACAGCAGCTACTGGAGGTGTATTGATCACCTTGGGTTTTACAGACATCTGCACGGCCTCCAATACATCACGACCGGCAAGGTCAATTGCGGTTGCGGTTTTAAAATCCAGCGGAATATTTGCCTTATCGGCGCTGATCAAAGCGTTCACAACTGCTTTAACACGACCGCCGGCCAGGTAATGCGCTTCCAGGTCATTTCGATTGAGGGTAAGTCCGGCTTTTGTTGCCGATATCAGGTTATTAACGATCACAGCAGGCGGGATCTTTCTCCAGCGCATCAGGACAAGCTGCAACAAGCTGATGCGCACACCCGAGACCAGTGCTGAAAACCACAATCCTACCGGGATAAAATAAAAAATTATCCATAAACCCACGATACTCACCAGGGCAATGGCAATAATGACTCCAATGTTTTCCATAATTTATTCTTCTTTTGATTTAACAATAATTCTATTTCCTTCAACTTTTACAACTAAAATGGGTGTATTTTCCGGAATGAGGTTATCCTTTGACTTCACCTCGTAATACTCCTCATCAATCATCGCCTTTCCCATCGGGTTTAGCCTGGTAATGCTGATCCCTTCATCCCCTTTAACAACCTTATCCGGTTCAACGACATTCACACGACCATCGATAGAGGAGCTGTGCATCGCTTTTTTCCAGGTATTTGACCTCAGGGCAATTCCGATGCCCAACAAACTTACGACCAGTGACCCTGCGAGGGTAAAGACACCTGCTTCCACTCCATAATGGTTAAATGAAACAACGATACCGCCGATCACCAGACCCAATCCGAACAGGCCAACCACGGTGGAGCCCGGAACGACAAGTATCTCTAAAAGCAGGAAAATGATTCCCACGATAATAAGGCTTAAAACAATCAACCAGGTCATCCTTTTGAAAATTACTATTGTTTATAATAGGTCATGGCTTCGGGCATAAATTTCCTTGCTGCATCAATTCTGGATTGATTTGCAGGGTGTGTACTCAAAAACTCAGGAGGTTGCGACCCCCCGGACAATGTAAGCATTCTTTCCCAGAAAGTGATGGTATGTGAGGGGTCGTAGCCCGCCATGGCCATAAAAACCATTCCCAGTTTGTCAGCTTCATATTCGTGCTGGCGGCTGTATGCAAGACTGCCAAGAGTACCTCCCACCCCATATGTAAGCATAAACAGATCACGTGTCAGTTCCGGTTTTTCGCGAAGTGCCACATCAAGCGAAACAGCCCCCATGGTAAGGACCAGTTGCTGACTCATTCTTTCGTTGCCATGTCTTGCCACAATATGCGCGATCTCATGTGCCATAACAACGGCAAGGCCATTCTCATCACGCGTTAGATCAAGGATCCCGGTATACACAGCAACTTTACCACCAGGCATGGCCCATGCGTTGACCTGATCGCTTTCAACCAGGTTGAATGCCCATTCAAAATCCTGCACCCTTGATGCCTGGTTGGTATCTCTTAAATAGTTAACCACAGCAGTCGAGATTTTTTCTCCTGACTGTCGAACCATGCGGGCGCGCGGATCTGAGGCGGGCACAACGGTATGTTCATCCATAAAACCCTGGTAGTTGGCCGCAGCCATTTCTCCAAGCAAACCCTCAGGCAGCATTCGAAACTGGCGACGCCCTGTGATAGGAACGCTGGAGCAGGCATACATGAAGTTGACCGCCACCAGTAATATCAACAAAACCCTTTTCTTCACCGTTTATAATTTAGATCACAAAATAATCATCCTAACAAAATTAACCAAAAAATCGAAGAAATGATCATTAAGAAAACAAAGTAATCACAACAGTTTCTATTTTTTTCTGAAATTAATCCGGTTTTCCTCTCCACGGAGTAACCTTCTAATGTTATTCTTGTGGGTGATTGGCACAAACAGGGCAACAGCAATGGCAAAAAACAACTTTGGCATCAAAATACCATCCTGAACAAGAACCGCAACAACCGGAAGTGAAACACCTGCGGTTATGGATGCCAGGGAAACATATCTGGAAGTCAAAAATACAAATAAAAACACCCCCAAACAGATTAAAAACACCTCAGGAAACAGTATGATGACGATCCCTACAAGCGTTGCAACCCCTTTCCCCCCTTTAAATGACGCAAAAACAGGGAGTACGTGTCCGATAATTGCAGCAGCTCCTAAAATAAGCTGATAGATCACAAAGACCACCTCAGAAGTAAAAGCATCCCTGATCAGAATGGCCAAACTTACTGCTGCAATCCCCTTTAGCGCATCGATAATCAGCACACCCATACCAATTTTCGGACCCAGAACACGCATGGCATTTGTAGCCCCGGCATTACCACTTCCATGTTCCCTGATATCTATGCCTCGAAACCACTTGCCGGCTAAAATAGCCGTTGGAACAGATCCGATAAGGTATGCAGAAATAAATATCAGGATACTTAATAAATAAATGCCATGCTGTTCAAACATTATGCTAAAGTTTAAGGAATTTCAATGAAACCCAGTCTTTCAAATTCTTTTCACCACCATTTTGCAAACCCAGTTTCATGGCTTCATCAAAAATAATATCTCTGTCAAAATAGAGAAAACCACTTAAAAACATGATCCCACCAGGTTTTAAAACATTGTTATAAGCAGCCATGTCCTCAAGAAGTACATTTCTGGTGATATTGGCTATAACCACATCGTACAATTCATCACCAAGCAGTTTTGCATCCCCATGCAACACTTTCATGTCATCAATGCCATTTCTTTCTGCGTTTTCGATGGTGTTTTCGTAGGCAAACAGATAATTATCGATGGCTGTTATCGGTTTCGCACCTTTTTTTGCAGCCAGAATAGCCAAAACACCTGTGCCACAACCCATGTCCAGAACAGATTTTTCCTGAAGTTCTGTTTCAAGAAGCCATTCCACCACCAGCGATGTGGTTTCGTGATGTCCGGTACCAAATGACATTTTGGGTTCGATCACAATGTCATAACCGACATCCGGATTCTGCGAATGAAAGGGTGCACGAATGTGGCAACTGCCACCAATGGTAACAGCCTCAAAATTTCCCTCCCAGACGGCATTCCAGTTCTTGCTGCCAATCTTCGTCACTTCAAACGAAAGTTTTTCAGGCCCAAAGTCCCGCTTCCTTTCAAATATCTCTTTTACAGGCTTAGCCCGATAATCACAAGCAGAAGTATATGCTTTAAAACCGTTTTCTTCTTCTGAAAAGCTCTCAAAACCAACATCCGCAAGCTCCGCAATCAGAATTTCCGTCCATGGTTCAACAGGTTCAACGGCACACTTTATCTCAATATAGTTCATAGTGAATGATTTACACTGAATAATTATTGACAGAAGCGAAATGGGAAACCAAAATCATGCGTTTAACGTGCACTCAGACAGTTCACCTTTAAAACGATTGAATGATCCGGAAGAAATCATCTGCTTTGAGAGAAGCACCACCGATCAGGCCGCCGTCCACATCCTCTTTTGCAAACAGTTCTGCAGCATTTTTTGCGTTACAGCTGCCACCGTAAAGGATTGTCATTTCGTCAGCGATTTTATTCGAATAATGGTCACTGATCAGCTGACGGATATAGGCGTGCATTTCCTGGGCTTGTTCCGGACTTGCAGTTTGGCCTGTTCCTATTGCCCACACGGGTTCGTATGCAATGATGATGTTCTTTACTTCATCTTCATTCATCCAGAAGACCCCTTTTTTGAGTTGCTCGGCAACGAGCTGGAAATGTTTGCCGGCCTCCCGGTCAGGTAGCATTTCACCACAACAGTATACCGGGATCAAACCGTTTTTCATCGCCAGTGCGACCTTCTTTGCCAGCAGTTCATCATCCTCATTAAAGTGGATTCTTCTTTCTGAGTGTCCAATCAGTGTATGGGTTCCTCCCAGGGAACGCACCATAAGCGGTGAAATTTCTCCGGTAAAAGCGCCTTTTCCCTCCTGGTGGATATTCTGAACACCAACCGAGACCCCTTCATAGTTTTTGAACACTTCCAAAACGCGGCTTAGATAAACATAAGGGGGAAACAGCAGCACTTCAGGCAATCCGTTCGAGTTTTTCGGGTTTTTCGTATCCGGCTGATGGTCAATTTTTACCTTTAATTCATTGACTAACGCCAATGCTTCTTTAGCAGACAAGTTCATTTTCCAGTTACCGGCAACTATTTTTTTTCTCATGGTAATATCAATTTAATCATTATTAATGAATCGGTAAAGTTACAATATTTATTGAAGTCGTACGCGTGGATCCAGCCATGCATAGAGGATGTCAACAAAAATGTTGACCAGCACGAGTACCACTGATATGAGCAGCACGGCACCCATTAATACCGGAAAATCATAGTGCTCCAGTGCATCCACGATCACTACGCCTATCCCTTTCCAGTCGAAGACATATTCAACAAAAACAGCACCGGCCATCAATGATGCAAACCATCCCGATATCGCTGTAATCACTGGGTTCATAGCATTTTTCATCGCATGGCGCGTGATGATCCGGTACTCCGACAACCCTTTTGCACGGGCTGTTCTGATATAATCAAGGGCCATCACCTTTTTCAGGGAGCTTCTTGTCAGTTCGGTCACTATCGCAAGTGGCCGGATGCCAAGTGTAATCGCAGGTAAGATGATATTTTTCAGGGACAGGTATTCACCCCTGCCAAAATCGTCCACTTCCCATATCGAACCGGTCATGTTTAGTCCGGTATAATCTCCGAGCAGGTATGCAAAAACCCATGCAATAATGATGGCCGCAAAAAAAGAGGGCAGCGACATGCCCAAAACGGAGAAAATCAGTGCACCCCGGCCCAGCATGGCACTCCTTTGCAATGCAATGAACGTGCCAAGCATCACCCCAAGTATCATGGCAAATAAGATAGACACTGAAGCCAATAATAATGTATTGGGAAATGCTGTGAGCAGGATCTCCGTTACACTGCGGTTGGTCTGGTAGGAACGCCGCAGATAGGGTTTTTTGAGAACCAGGGCACGATTTTCGGTTTGTATGATCGTTTTATAAGTGTAGGAGCCAGGATCAAGATATATCAAGCTTTGCGGATCATCCGTACGATGCAGGCTGATTATGGAGATATCATTCAGGTAATGGAGGTATTGCTTATGCAGCGGCCTGTCGAGTCCAAGTTCCTTACGGATCGACTCAACCGAGGCAAGATCAGCCCGCTGACCAAGCATCATGCGTGCCGGATCGCCGGGCAACACTGTAAAAAGAACAAAAACCACAGTAACAACACCAAATAGCACCAGCATGCCGTAAGCGAGACGTCTGGTTAGGAATTTTAGCACTGTTCCGTTCTTTTTGTTAGTAATCAGGGCTCAAGTTCGAGTTTTATCAGGGCAAAAACGGCGTAATTGATGATGTCGTAATAATTCGCATCTATGCCTTCAGAAAAGGAGGCAATTCCCTTATTATCCTCAATCTGTTTTACCCGGAGCAGCTTCATCAGGATGATATCTGCCAGCGACGACACCCGCATTTCGCGCCAGGCTTCACCATAGTCATGGTTTTTGTCATGCATGAGCCGTCTGGCTTTTTCAAAATAGGCCTCATAATATTTTTGCGCCTGGTCCTGATGCATGTCTGCCTGATCACTTGTGCCCAGCTCCAGTTGTACAAGGGCCATTATTGAATAATTCACGATTCCGATAAATTCGGGTGCAATCCCTTCAACGATTTTTTGCGTACCTTTGCTCTGCAATGAGCGGATCCTTTGTGCTTTGATGTAGATCTGGTCTGTGAGTGATGGTGGCCTCAATATCCGCCAGGCACTCCCATAGTCCTGCATTTTTTTCAAAAAAACATCTTTGCACATCTCCAGGATGGCAGAATATTGTCGGTCGGTTTTTGTCATTTCGCTCATGGCTGTTGAAAAGTTACAAAAGCAGAGGATCACATGGCTAAAGATACATTTTTTTGCCCAAAAAAGACCCTTAACTTCAGGGGCAAAATTAAGAATTTATCGGTACCGTTGGTCATGGGTGTTATGAATTTAACGCCAGATTCATTTTATGATGGAGGCAGATACCGTAATCCCATGGATGCCATAAGGCGTGCTGAACAGGTTTTAAGTGAGGGGGCAGACATCATCGACATGGGGGCAGCATCAACCCGTCCGGGTGCCGGAATGATAGATCCTGCTGCAGAACAGCAACGGTTACTGCCGGCACTAAAGGCTGTACGAAAGCAATTTCCCGAGGCAATCATTTCCATCGATACTTATCATGCCAGCACTGCGCGAACGGCACTTGACCTGGGTGCGCACATGATCAATGATGTCTCATCAGGACGCTTTGATGCTTCAATGTTCGCAACCATCGCTGCATACCGTGTGCCATACGTGATCATGCACATGCCGGGCACACCAGAAAACATGCAGCTCAACCCCAGGTACAAAAACCTGATCAGGGATATTGCAAACTATTTCTCTGAGCGGGTGATGCTTTTGAACCAGATGGGCATTAGCGACCTGATTATCGATCCAGGCTTTGGATTTGGAAAAACCATTGAAGACAATTACCGGCTGATGGCGGGTCTTGATTACTTTTCTATATTTGGATTGCCAGTCATGGTCGGTATTTCACGAAAATCAATGATAAATAAATTATTGAAAACCGATCCGGCAGATGCTTTAAACGGATCAACCGTCCTGAATACGATAGCACTTGAAAAAGGGGCACAGATACTCAGGGTGCATGATGTTAAAGAAGCTGTTGAAACAATAAAAATTATCGGTTATTTAAAAAGTAATACTGAAAAATAGTATTTTAGCTTCAAAGAGATACTAAGGTATGATACCTCTGTTTGTTACCGGTTTTATTCAGATCAGATTTCTCGATATTCTTGATGTACTTCTGGTCGCTGTCCTTTTCTACCAGCTCTATATTCTCATTCGCGGCACCGGTGCGATGAATATATTCCTGGGCATCCTATCCATTTATGTGATATGGTGGCTGGTGCGTATTTTCGAAATGGAATTGCTGACGGCCATTCTCGGACAATTTATATCCGTAGGTGTACTTGCGCTTATAATTGTTTTTCAGCCGGAAATACGTAAATTTCTTTTGGTGCTGGGAAAAAGGAGCTTCATCAACAGGGGATCAAGGGACTTTTTTAAAGGCCTTTGGGCGACTGAGCATGAAGATGACCTGAACATCCCCCCCATCGTGAATGCGCTGGAGAGTTTTTCAGAGCAAAAAACCGGTGCACTGGTCGTTATTACCAGGAGAAATGAACTGGAATCGTTTCTTGAAACAGGTCAAAAAATGGATGCCCAAATATCTGAACAGCTTCTGGGCTCCATTTTTTACGGAAACAGTCCGTTGCATGATGGTGCCGTGATCATAACCAACAACCGGATCAGAGCAGCCCGTTGCGTGTTGCCGGTTTCAGAAGTGAAACGGTTTCCGGTTTCGCTCGGATTAAGACACAGGGCGGCTTTGGGTGTAACAGAGCAATCGGATGCCATCGCACTGGTTGTTAGCGAGCAAACAGGAAAAATATCGTGGTGCATGGCCGGTGAGATACGTCGCAACATAAAACCACTGCAATTAAAAGAGCTTCTTGCCAAAGAACTTTTATCAGACAAGGATCAGGAGAAGGAGCAAAAACAAAAATGGTCACTAATAACAGTATTCCGTAAAAGAAAAAAGACAAATGATACTACTGGCTGACAGCGGAAGTACGAAAACAGACTGGGTGCTTCTGGATAATGGTCTCGAAATTGAATCATTCCGGACACAAGGATTAAATCCCTATTTTGTTCAAACCGGAGAGGTGATCGCCATACTAAATAACCAGCTGTTACAACAAAAAAAGATCTCCCGGGTGAAAAATATATATTTCTATGGTGCCGGATGCTCCTCTGACGAAAAAAACAAAGTAATTGGTGATGCTTTAGACCGGCTTTTCCCGGAATCGGACAACATGGTGGCACACGACATGCTTGCTGCGGCACGCGCACTTTTCGGAAATCATCCCGGAATTGCATGCATTCTGGGTACCGGCTCCAACTCCTGTGTTTACGACGGGAAAGGGATAAGGAGATCATTGTTTTCCCTTGGATATATGTTTGGTGATGAGGGAAGCGGTGCCCATCTGGGGAAATCTTTCATCGCTTCATATTTAAAGAAAACGGCTCCACAGGATGTGATGGATGCTTTTTTAGATGATTACAAGCTCTCTGACGAAGAGATTCTTACCCACATTTACCGGAAAGCCAATCCAAACAGGTTTCTCGCGTCTTTCACACACTTCCTGAAAAAGAATGAAGCGCATCCCTTCATCTCCAGCCTGGTGTTTAATTGTTTTGAGGCTTTCTTCAGTGAACAGATCATGAAATATCCTGAGAAAGGTGATTTCCCCATCGGTTGTATCGGTTCTGTGGCCTATCATTTTAAGGAATTATTCAAGGCAGCAGCCAACAACTCCGGACTGGAGGCAAACCTGTTTTTGGTATCACCCATGGAGGGTTTAATCAAGTTCCACAACCGGTAACATAATCGAAGATTGCCTGTTCTTCGTGAGGTTCAAATGTTTTGTAATCACCAAATTTATTAAACCAAGTCAGCTGCCTTTTTGCATATCTTCGTGTATTGGTTCTGATTTTTTCAATTGCATTGTGAAGAGAATACTGACCTGCCAACCAGCAAAACAGCTCCTTGTAGCCCACTGTGTTCAGTGCATTCACATTGCGATGGGGATAGAGCCGCAGCATCTCTTCAATCAGTCCGTTCTCTATCATGGCATCGGTCCGCTCATTGATCCTTTGAAACAGCTGCTGACGCGGGCGGTTCAAAAGGAGCTTGACAATTTTGAAGGGGCGTTCTTTATGTTTGGAAGAGCGTAATTCAGAAAAAGTTTTTCCTGTGGCAAGGTGTACCTCAAGTCCACGCATAATCCGTTTGTGGTTTGCAGGGTCAACCTCAGCATGATATTTTGGATCTACCTTTCTGAGCCATCGCCGGATACCCGACAAACCCGAATTTTCATAAACCTCCAGCACTTTTTTTCTTATAGATGGATCAGGGTCTGGCATGTCATCAATGCCGTGGCAAAGTGTATCGACATACAATCCTGAACCACCAACCAACAAAGCATAATCAGAATGCTGAAAAAGTGTTTCAACGATTTTTAAAGCATCTTTTTCAAACATCGACACGTTGTAATAATCAAAAATTGAAAGTTGCCCGATCAGATAATGGGGTACCGCTTCGAGAACGTTTTTTTGGGGTGCGGCCGTACCGATGGGAATTTCCCTGTAAAACTGCCGGGCATCCGCAGAGATGATTGCAGCATTGAGCTGTTGGGCCAACCTGATGCTCAAATCGGTCTTGCCAACGGCGGTGGGACCTGTAAGCACAACCAGGCATTTATTATTCATTGATCATGTCTTCAGGAGACTCACCCGATTCCTCATTATAAAAATCTTCATCATCGATCTGGTCAAGACCGGAGATATCTTCAGGGGCCACCTCATCATCATCAAAGGAAAAATCCATCTGAGTCTCCACGCCGGGGATCTGCCTGGGTGTAGCGGTTAATTCACGTGGCACGGGACCTTCTGATCTGCTGAAACGGGGGTATGTTTGGTTCTTATCCTTTGGAAGAATCTTTTGCAACTCCAGATAAAAAGTCCATTTATTCAGGTAATCATAGAGAAAAATCAAGCGTTGATGGGGATCATCTATAAAATCCTTTAAATCACTTTTATGCATTACCGAATTTCTTTCCGTGGCGGTCATTTCATCATCTTCCCCATCATTGATTCCTGGTTCCGTGGTGTTGCCCTGGTCAACAAGTTTAATCTCTTTTTGTTTTCGGTAGCGATGATCGCATATAAAAAAAGAGGCAAGCATTCCCGGGTCGAGGCCCAGGTTGCCTAGTATGGCCTGATGAAAATCTTCAAATGTCTGGTCTGCGCGAAGTTCAATTTCCCGAAGGAAATCATCCTGCTCTTCAAAACGGACCTTAAATCTGTAAATAAGCATATGATTTAAATGATTCTGCTTTTCAATTCTGTTCTTTAAGGCAAAATTAATAAATTTTGCATCCACAATAGTTTAATCGCTGACCTTCAAACCAAGTTTCCTCCCTTCCTCTTTCATCAATTCCAGTGCTTCTTCCCTGTTATTATTTATGTCCCCTTCGAGTATTGCTTCCCTGATTGCCGTTTTAATCAGTCCAACCTCTTTTGATGGAGGTATTCCGAATGTTTTCATGATATCTTCACCCGACACGGGAGGTTGCCAGTTGCGGAGCCGGTCTTTTTCTTCGGTTTGTCTGAGTTTTGTGCGCACCATTTCAAAATTAGAGAGGAAACGCTTTACTTTGTCCGGATTTCCGGAGGTGATGTCTGCTTCACAAAGCATCATGAGGTCATCAATGTCATCACCAGCTTCAAACAGGAGACGTCTTAATGCGCTATCGGTCACGATCTCTTCTGTAAGTGCAATCGGACGCAGATGAAGCAATACCAGTTTCTGCACATAACGCATCTTCTCGTTCATCGGCAGTTTCAGGCGTTTAAAAATTTGCTTAACCATTTTATATCCGACAAACTCATGGCCATGGAAAGTCCATCCTGCTGCTTTGTCAAACTGCTTTGTTTGCGGCTTCGCAATATCATGGAGCAATGCGGCCCATCTCAGCCAAAGGTTATTGGTGCGTAAAGCCAATTTATCGAGGACCAGCATCGTATGGTAGAAATTGTCTTTATGGGCTTTCCCGTCAACCACCTCAACCCCATACAAACCATCAACCTCGGGAAAGAAATGTTTCAGCAGGCCTGAAGCGCGTAAAATCTTAATTCCCTTGCCCGGCGTATCAGACAACATGATCTTATTGAATTCATCCATCACCCTTTCAATAGATACGATTTGCAGGCGATGTGCATTTTTCTGTATGGCCCTGAAAGAATTTTTCTCTATTTCAAAGTCAAGCTGAACGGCAAACCTGACTGCACGCATCATTCGCAACGGATCATCAGAATAGGTAACATCGGGGTCGAGAGGTGTTCTGATCACGCCTGCCTTTATGTCATCGAGTCCACCAAACAGATCGACCAAAGTACCATAGTCCTGCTTATTCAGGCTGATCGCCAATGAGTTTATGGTAAAATCACGTCTGTGAATATCATCTTTAAGGGTACCATCTTCTACGATTGGCTTGCGGGAGTCTTCGCGGTAAGACTCCTTTCGCGCTCCAACAAACTCGATCTCATAGCCCTGGTAATTGAGCATCGCGGTACCAAAGTTTTTATATACTTTCAAGTGTCTGCGTCTGCCAAACTGTTCGGCAACCATTGCGGCTAATTCAACCCCGCTGCCTACTACTACAATGTCAATATCAGACGAAGGCCTTTCAAGATGGAGATCACGGACCCAGCCACCTATGACATATGCCGGTTTCTGAAGTTTTGCAGCAACTTCGGAAACTGTCTTTAACACAATGTTATCCAGATGTTCTTTCAAAAAAATAAATATTTATCGAGGTTAATTTCTTAATACCCTAATCTCACCATCGGCACTTATTTTTACTATGATAGAGGGTTTGGGACGCGTAATGATGTTTTGCTCGATCGGTACGATATAATCGACTGATTCCTTAATCTGATCAGATACTGCCCTGAAGGAGAAAGGCAGCGATCCACCACTTATGTTTGCAGAGGTTGAAATAATTGGTTTGTTGAATGCTGCAAGAAGCTTCTGGCAAAAGGGATGATCAGGAATCCGTATCGCAACCGACCCATCAGCAGCAACCACATTCCTTGCCAGGTTTTTTCCACCCGGATAAATGATGGTCAACGGTTCGGAAATGCTTGACTGGAGCTCCAGAGCGATATCAGGAACCTCCTTCACATATTTTTCAAGCATTTCGAGATTACTGACAAGAATAATGAAAGACTTGTCGGCTATGCGCTCCTTGATCCGGTAAACCTTATCTACAGCCTTTGCATTTGTGGCGTCACAACCAAGCCCCCATATCGTATCGGTAGGATACAATATGTTGCCACCACGCTTCATCACGGAAACAATTTCCTCCAAATGATAATCATTATTCATAAACAAACCATTCAGACAAATTTAAAAACTCAAATAATGATCCGGAACAAAAGTAAAGTCTGCTTAAAAACATATTTGTTCCTCTACAAAAATACGCTTAAAGATATGGTCTAAACAAATTATTTTCAAAAATTATAGAATCATACATATATTCCAATAATTTTCAAAACGTTAGAAAAAAGTAAGGTATC